>CANRJJ010000030.1 GCA_947630895.1 uncultured Wohlfahrtiimonas sp.
AGCCTGATTTATCAGGCTTTTTTTACATTGAACTTAATCAAATAAGCTGTTAATTAATCTTATAAAAAATCTAAAAATGAGAAAATCCTACAACTAATTTTTAATATGGATTTAAAATATGAAAAAGCATTTTTCACTAATATTGATACTAGCTTCTCAATTATTTTTTAGTACCAGTATTGCAGAAGAAAATTACCGCATTCAAAATGATTTATATTATGAAGAAGTTTATCAGCTTGCTAATTCAATTGAAGTAGTAAGTACAGTCAATAATCAAATGGATGAGCATTATATTGGTTACTTTGATAAAACTGGTAATGCAACAAAAATGGTATTTTTTGAAAATAATCAGGACAATAATTATAATCTTAAAAAACCAGAATATATTTTTGTATTATCTGAATTAAAAAATAATGAACGCACCATTGTGATGGCTGACCCGATAGATAACTCTCTTCTTGATATGTCCACAGAAAAATGGCTAAACCCAAATCTCAGCATAAATGAATCTACAGGTATGATTACTCACGCATATAGCAATCAAAATGGTAGTTTAAAAAGAATTGAAAACACTTATCTACTAACACCAAAATACAATGAAATTTTAAATTATGTATATATAGAAAAAGATGAAAATAAATCACAAACTTTGATTGCCAATCTACCTGAAGGTGAAAAACTAGTTTTTGTAACAACATTAGAAGCAGATGATAAAGGCAGTTGGATTAAACGCGTGGAAGAAGAGGTTGGAGGACAAACAACCATTAAGACTAGAATTATCGACTATATAAAATAATATTCTTTGCTATAATGCGCGCTCGCTAAAGGGCAGAGGTTCTAGCGCAACCCTCTATAAAAAACTAAGGAGATCAATGTGAATCAAGATCGTGCTATCGTCGTTTTCAGCGGCGGGCAAGACAGTACAACGTGCCTATTTTGGGCAAAACAACAGTTCAAAGAAGTTATTGCATTAACTTTCGATTACGGACAAAGACACAGCAACGAAGTAGAACACGCCAAAGCAATTGCAAATGAGCTAAATGTGGAATGGATTCCTTTTAAATTGGATCTGTTTCAAAATTTAACCAAAAATGCATTAACGAGCGATGATGTGGTTATTTCAACAGAAGATGGCGAATTGCCTTCTACTTTTGTTCCCGGTCGTAATCATCTATTTTTCTCTATTGCAGCTATGGTGGCTTACCAAAAAGACGCCAAACATATTATCGTGGGCGTGAGCGAAACTGATTTTAGCGGCTATCCAGATTGCAGAGACAATTTTGTTAAGTCACTCAATGTCACGCTAAATCTTGCGATGGATGCATCATTTGTGATCCATACGCCTTTAATGTGGCTAGATAAAAAAAATGTTTGGAAATTATCTGATGATTTAGGTGCATTCGATTATGTGCGTGAAAAAACACTAACATGCTATGAAGGTATTCCATCAGATGGTTGTGGCAAATGCCCTGCCTGTGAGCTCCGTCAAAATGGCTTGAATACTTATCTAGCAGAGCGCGAGGATAAATAATGTTACAACAATTTTATCCAACGCCTTCTCATGACTTTCGTTATGAGCTCAATAAAGACATGCACTTTGCAGCAGCTCATTTTTTGCCGAATGAAAAAGCAGGTATTTGCCAACAAATGCATGGGCATACTTATTTTGCCAACATTACCATCGTGGGTGATGAGCTGGACGAATGTGGGTTTTTAGTCAACTTTCAAGCAATGAAACAGTTGGTTCATGGCGTTTATGACCATACATTGCTGAATGATCATAAAGAGTTTGAAAACCAAGTGCCTTCAACCGAAGCATTTGCCAGAATCGTTTGGCAAAACATCCAAAATTATCTTGCAGAATTGCCGCATAATCCTCGCTGTATTCAAGTATTGATACGTGAAACACCTTCGAGCTATGTGCGTTATGTGCCTAAAAAGGAGGATTTTGTATGAATTTTCCCGTATTAGAGATATTTGGCCCAACTGTTCAAGGCGAAGGCATGGTCATTGGTCGTAAGACTTGCTTTGTAAGATTGGCTGCTTGTGATTATCAATGTGTATGGTGCGATTCTAAGTTTACTTGGGATGGTTCAGTAAAGCCTGATTTAATGACAGCAGAAACCATTTTGGAAAAGCTCAATGCATTGCATCACAATCAAGTGGATCACATTACAATCAGCGGTGGTAATCCTGCTTTGTATAAAGGTTTAGATACTTTAGTGACACTTTTGCAGGAGAACGGTTTAAAAGTTGCCATTGAAACACAAGGTTCTCATTGGAATGACGCTTTATCGTTAATTGATGAAGTAACATTGTCACCTAAACCACCATCTAGCAAAATGGATACGGACTTTGAGCTATTGACTGAAATCGTCAATAAACTTGAAGGTCGTGATGTTTCATTAAAAGTCGTAGTTTTTGATGATATTGATCTAGCCTATGCTGAAAAAATTCATACACTCTACCCTGCTTTGCCTTTGTTTGTGCAAGTGGGCAATGACAATACAGATGAAATTGATGAACAAGCCATCTCGCAATATTTGCTTCAAAAGTATGCGGAGTTGGTGGATAAAGTTATTACTTCCACGGTATTAAAAAATGTGCGAGTTTTGCCACAATTACATGCTTTATTATGGGGCAATCGCCGCGGCGTTTAATTAAATTCCATATATTTACCGATAAAATCCATTACATATTCGTGATGGATTTTTTATTTTAACTCCCATAATTTCCACTAATAAGAATAACTTAATCTAAACCTCATATTTTAAATCAATTCCTTTTGTGCTATGTTTCAGAAAGCTCAAAATTAACAGCTCAATCAGGAATAAAATTTATGAAAACAAAAAAAATATTACTTTTATTATCACTCTTGATGCCTTTCACAATGGGCTCATTATCATTGGCAGAAGCTAAAAAACGTGTTGCGATTACTGCAATTGTAGAACACCCTGCTTTAGATCAAGCGCGCCAAGGTGTGATTGATGAGCTAAAAGATGCAGGCTATATCGAAGGCGATAACTTGGTGATTGAGTTCCAAAGTGCACAAGGCAATACTGCAACAGCCGCACAAATTGCTAAAAAATATGCGGGTGATAATCCTGATGTGATCGTTGGCATAGGCACACCAAGTGCACAAGCTCTCTTGGCATCCACAAGAACTGTGCCCATCGTTTATACCGCTGTGACAGATCCTATCGCGGCTAATCTTGTGAGAAGCTGGGAAGCAAAAGGTGGCAATGTTACTGGCGTATCGGATCATTTACCGTTAGAACCACAAGTAGAGCTGATTAAAAAAATCGTGCCGACGGTTAAAAACGTTGGCTTTGTTTATAGCCCAGGCGAAGTTAACTCAACCATCGTATTGAAAGAATTGACTGAGATATTGGCAAAAGACGGCATTAAAGTTGTGGCTGCACCTGCACAAAGAACAACAGATATTCCAACGGCTGCAAAAAGCTTACAAGGCCGTGCAGATGTTATCTACACAAGTACAGATAACAACGTAGTTTCAGCTTATGAATCCATGTATCAAGCTGCTGTGCAAACTAAAATACCATTAATCGCGTCAGATACTTCATCCGCTGAGCGTGGCGCAGTTGCGGCTCTCGGTGGTGATTATTACGGAATGGGCAGACAAACAGGCAAAATTGTTGTGCGTATTTTAGAAGGTGAAAAAGCAGGCGATATTCCATCAGAAAAGCCACAAAAAACTCAGTTGTATGTGAATCTAAAAGCAGCCGCTCAGCAAGGTGTTACTTTACCGGCTGAATTAATTGAAACAGCAACGAAAGTTATTGAATAGTTTTTAAATTTTTATCTAAACCTCATAAATATTTTTATGAGGTTTTATTTTATATTCTGTTGGAGTACCCATGTCTTTCATTTCTCTTTTTGGTGCTGTCGAAGTTGGTTTAATCTACGGGCTTGTTGCACTTGGCGTTTTAATCTCTTTTCGCATTCTCAACTTTCCTGATTTAACTGCTGATGGAAGCTTTCCTTTAGGCGGAGCTGTATGTGCCTTTTGCATTGTCTCTGGCATGAATCCTTGGTTAGCAACTTTATTAGGTACACTAGCAGGCGCAGCCGCTGGCTTTGTTACTGCATGGCTCAATGTTTCATTAAAAATCATGCAATTATTGGCAAGTATTTTAGTCATGATTGCACTCTATTCCGTAAATCTACGCATTATGGGCGCGCCCAATGTCCCAATCATTTGGGATCCTACAATTTTCACACCTTTCATCGCTGAAGATTACAGCAATCAATTCTGGGTTAAGCCTTTAATTATCTTCATATTTGTGATTGGCATAAAGCTATTGCTCGATCGATTTTTCGCAAGCCAAACTGGTTTATCTTTACGTGCTACAGGCGCTAATCCTCGTATGTCACGCGCACAAGGCATCAATACCAATAAAATGACTTATTTGGGCATGATGATTTCTAATGCTTTAATTGCCTTAGGTGGATCTTTATATGTGCAAACACAAGGCGGTGCAGATGTTTCCATCGGCATCGGTACAATTGTGATCGGGCTTGCTGCTGTCATTATCGGTGAAACATTGATCACATCTAAGAAAATATTTTGGATTACTTTATCTGTTATCGTGGGTGCTATTTTATATCGCTTATTCATCGCATTGGCGCTACACAGTGGTCCATTACAAAAACTTGGATTTGGCGCACAAGATTTAAACTTGATCACCGCGATATTAGTCGTCATTGCTTTAGTGTTACCACAAATTAAAACTAAATTTAAAAAACTCAAAGGGAGAAGATAATCATGATGCAATTAAAAGATATTCGAGTGATTTTCAATGAACATACTCCTTTAGAAAATGTTGCGATTAACAAAATCAACCTGACCATTCGTGAAGGTGAGTTTGTGACGGTCATCGGCAGTAATGGCGCGGGAAAATCAACATTACTCAATGTGATCAGTGGCGATGCTTCTGTAACAGAAGGCAGTATCTTTATTAATGATGAAGATGTGACCAACCAATCAGTCTCTCGCCGTGCAAATATGGTAGCGCGTGTATTCCAAGACCCAATGGTGGGCACTTGTGAAAGTTTGACCATCGAAGAAAATATGGCATTGGCTTTTGGTCGTGGTAATCAGTCAGGCTTGGGTTTGAATTCCGCCATAACCACAGAGCGTAAAAAATTATTTAGAGAACATCTCGCCACTTTAAATTTAGGGCTAGAAAACCGTTTAGAAGATAGTATGGGATTATTATCTGGCGGGCAACGCCAAGCCATTAGCTTATTGATGTCTTCTTTGCAGCCTTCTAAAATTTTATTGCTCGATGAACACACAGCTGCTTTAGATCCTAAAACAGCTGCTTTTGTTCTAAAATTAACGGATCAGATCGTTTCTAAAAATAAGCTCACCACATTGATGGTGACTCACTCCATGCAGCAAGCATTATCTTATGGCACTCGCACAATCATGTTGCATCAAGGTGAAATCATGTTAGATGTCTCTGGAGAAGTGCGTGAAAATTTAAGCATTTCCGATCTTTTAGAGCTTTTTGAACACAAAAAAGGCACAAAAGTCAGCGATGATGCCTTATTATTAGGTTAAATAAAAAGCCCGTAAATATTATTTTTACGGGCTTTATTCCTTTACATTCTTTCTAAAACATTTTTGATGACTTTATCCACTTTAATTTTTCCATCTAAGCCATCATCAATCATTTTATGAAGATCCTTTCTGAATCTTTTATCCTCTTTTTCTCTACGCTTTGCTTCTTTTCGTCGCTCTTTTTCATATTTTTTACGATTTTTCTGCTCTTTCTTCCACTCTTTCTGTCTATCTTTCTCTGATTTGAAATATCTTCTATCATCTTTATATCGATGATGATCTGAATAAGCATATTTCTGACTCAGTTTTTTGGCACGCGAATATTCATCGCACCCTTGTCTAACTCCTAGATCACAAGCTTTCCAAAAATAATCTCGTGCTCTATTAAAATCATTTCTCTGTAAATAATATTGCCCTAATTCCAATTGAACCTTGGGTGCTTCTAAATATTTTTCTGCCAAGATGGAGAAAAAAGACCAATTGTTTGCAGAGGCTTGGCTCGAAATCAATATTGCCAATGTCATAATAATGCCTGCAATTGATTTCGTTACATTCATTCTTTTCACCATAAATAACTCTCTTTCATACTCAACGCTATTTAATTAACGTATTCGAGTCTAATGAGCGAATGTAAAGAGGTCAACAAATTGACAAAGATTTACCGCTATTTATCAGCTTCTCAATAACTTACATCAGTCATTTTAAAATTTAACCTCAACGACAATGTAATCCGTATATTGACCACTTGGTTGATTTTCTTGGTTTTTTAATATTTCAGCAGTGTAATTAAAAGTTTGAACTTTATCACCCCATCCACCTACGTTAGGATTAATATCTGCATCTGTAGATTTACGTCTTTCATTTCCCAAACTTCCCCAACGAATACCTTTATTCATTCCTTTATAAATTTCATAGGCTATATAATTTGATCCGCTATTTATGCGTCGTTGCCCATTAATTTCATGCTCACCATCACTCAATCCAACTGAATATGTGCTTCCCTTCGTACAAATCACATTAACAGTGCCAAAAACATCATCAAAATTCGCAATTATTGGAGAATTTCCAAAATTAATATCACTCGCTGTAATTTTACAATCTTCAGTGATCGATAAATTAATTTGGATTGTGATAGTTTTTTCCCCCATACAACTCGGGCTAGAATCAGAATGAGAACAAAGATTCCATCGCCAATCTATTTGAATAACATCTAAATACTTCCCTGCAACAATATTATAATTACCAGGATTCACTCTAATATAAATCGGCACAGTTAATTTATTATTAGAGCTAATATTTAAAAAACCAATATGATTACCATCAGTAAAATTAATAGGATTTCCATAATTGACTACACTACTATATGACTGGTCATAGAATATTGAATAATTGACTCGGTTTTCATTGGGTGCGATTGACTCGTGTTGTAGGTATCCATTATTCATAGATTTTATCGTAGCTTCAATCAGATCTTCCGTTGCTGATAATGATGACAAACCCAAATCACACTCCAATCCTGTGCTCTCCATCGCTATACGAGGTGTCGTATTTTGAATTGCGAAAGAGGTGACATCTCCTAAATTTGCTGATATTCCTGTCGAAATTCTACAACCAATGTCTTGGGCAAAACTTATGGATGAACTTATGATGAGTAACACCAATATATTAAATGCTTTTTGCATACTTATTTCCTATAAACAAATGTACTCACCAAGATCGGATAAAGCCTCTTCATTGTCTGTTCGGTCGTAAAGAAGCTCTACCTCACAAGATTCACCATTCGGTAAATAAACATTCAATAAATTGCTCTCTTGCAAATTTTCGATATAGACTTGCCCACCCCAACCCACATAAAAATCTTGATCATCCAATATGACCAATGATCCCAAAGGTAAATGTTCAGAATTTTGACTCATGAGTGTAAAAACTGCTGAATTTGTTTCTTTGACATTAAAATCAACTATGTACCCACTTTTTTCTCGAATGGCGACTACCTTCTCAATTTCTTCAGCACGATAAGACTCAGGAATATTCAAAGGATCAATGCCCACTTTAATGTTGTAATAATCTGGCACTTTCGATAACAGGAAGTACCCTTCATCATTTGTTGTCCCAATGGTTTTATTACCATAAATGATTGGAATATCAGGCATATCTGATACTGAGACCAATGCAAATGAATTATTGATCTGCTTTGAGGCGAAAACTTGACGATTCATGATAACAATTGATCCTGAAGTGCTGCCCCAATATGTTCGATCATCATTACTGCCATATATTCCACCTTCAATATCCATCTGATTACTTTTCCACTGTAAGTAAGTGTTGTAATAATCATGCGCACGAACATTGAAATCATAGGATAATCGCCCACCAAAACCACCATCATCGGGCGCGGCTTTATTATAATTAAGCAATAATCTTTGGTTGTTATTATGGCTGCTACTTGATGAAGCTGAAAGGCTGCCATATTTAGGATCGAGTGGAATAATCCATTGTACTGAAGCAGACCAACGTTCTGAACCATTGCCGATGTACTTATTGGCATAAGCAGAAATATTTCCTAGTTCTCCAAAGGAATTTCCCCAACCTAAACTGATCACATTATCTCTTGAAAGATTGGTACTTTGTGTGGAAAAAAATCCGATGCTCATATTTCCAATTGATTCAAAAGGCTTACTGAATGCCAATTGAAACGTTTCACGATCTGCTCGCACATTAGAACCTAAGGTTGCTAAATCTCTATAGCCTTTAGTTCTTTTGGTATATTTTGCTAAAAAATTAAACGCACTATTATTGTACTCATAGCCCAAATATATTTGATTACCAATCTTGCCTTCATGTTGAGTCAACATATATGCGCCATTAAAAACACCTAACTTACCGATATTGGTCACAAATCCCGCACCTAGAACTTGTAAAGATGGCGCTAATTCCATGTGAGCTTCTAGTGTTACTTCATCACTTAAGCCATAACGCATGCTTGAATCCAAGGCGAGCTTTGTATAGGAAAAATTTTTAATGCCGAAATGCTGGCGTATCAAACCTAAACTGATGGTGTAATCTATGAATCCTTTTCGTAAAAGCTGAGGTGTCACATAAAAAGGAATATCAATAGAAACGCTTCGTCCTAATGCATCTGTCGTCACAATTGTCGCTGTACCACTGCCATTTAAATGTGATACTTCATTAATGGCAAAAGGACCTGGCTTAATTGCTTCACTGTGATAGTTATTGCCATTCACAAACAAATCAACCGTCGAAGGTAATCCTACTTCGCCTTTAAATTGAGGCAAAGGATAAGTAATAATATCCGGTCGTAAGCTAAAATTATGAGAAGCCTGAATTCCACCTAATCTTATAGAACTATTCCACGAGAGCGGCCGAGTGATTAAATCGCCAACAATCATAGTTCGCATCTTTTTTTCATCTGAAAACTGCCAAGATGTATCGTAGCGAATATATCTATTTTGGCTTTTATTCATACTCGATGCATTGTACGAATATCCACCTGTGCTACTAAATATTCCATGATCATTAAATACTCGTACTTCGCTCCAAGTATTAATATTTAATGAGTTGTTGTACGCTTTTGCGCCATAAATATCATAGTTAAATACAATACCTGAATCGCTTTTAGGTTCAATTTTATTATTATTGCTGCGCCCGATATGCTGCTCAGGCAACCAATCAGCAGGTACTACAATATTTAACCTCTGATAAGACTCATCATAATCCACATATACACCAGGATAAGTATTAATCGCGATGGCATTGGTATTTTCAATCTCACCCAATTGATCTATCAAAATAGGCGTTTCTTTTAAATCATCCAATGATAAATAGTAATTAGATGCTCGATAGTCCACCAGCGCGATATGGCGAGTGGGAAAAGTATTGACCATTAACTCCAAAAACAGTTCCATCTCCATCTCTGGATGTCGCTCTTCATTAGATAAAGCAAAACCTGCAAGGTAATGAAATAAAACCGTAATGGAAATTAACTTTTTACAACCGAGCATATTAATTTACTGAGCAATATTTGCTGTATCGCGACCATTGATTAATGCACGTAAACTATCACCTGATTTTGGCAGTTGTGAGATTTCCCACTTCATCGTTGCATTTGGCAAGATATAACCTGTTAATGATGAGTTTTGAACATCTTCACTAGAAAAACGCATATGATTTAAATGCACTTGATATTGATTTTTATTGGTAATAGATAACCAATTTTTTCCATCAATTGTTGTCACTTGCCACGTGATATTTTTAGCAATTTCAGGGATTGAAAGCTTTGCATAAGCACTTGACGACAATCCTTTTCCATACATCAATAGAGGCAAAGAATACCTAAATTGAAACTGAATACCTTGGCTGATGACTTCATTGCCTTCTTCAGATTGCAGAGAAACTTTCTTTGGAATTTCATCCAAAACCACTCTATAAGTCACAAGTTTTCCTGAAGGTGCAGGCGTTTTACTCATCACTCTAATTAGCTGTTTTTTGCCTGGCGCTATTTTGATCATCGGCGGACTCACAATGACAGCATTTTGTTTATCCAAAACTTCTTTACCATCAACTTGTTTCCAAGCAAACGCTCTACCTTGTAAGACTTTTTCTGTTTTACCTTGGTTTTCTATCCATAATGCAACAGATTTCTGATTACTTTCTAAATGTAGTTGCACTGGCCAGATTAAAACACTAGCGAATGAAAAGCTCGCTACTGTATTGAATATTATTAAAGATAAAAAAAGCATTAACTTTTTTCTGAAAATTGTATAAAACTGCATAATTGCTCCAAGATATATCATACTCAATAGGTAAAAGTTACCTGAACAGTGTCGGTATAAGTTCCCACTGGCTTATTACCTGGTAAATAGATCTCGCTAAAAATATTAATAGAAGATATGCCTGATGCATTATCAAAAATTGATAAAGATATTGGCTGATTGATTCCGATAGGATTACGCTTAGAATCCTCTAAATAGATGAAATAGTCCAAATAATGCCCGTTATAGGCTAAGCGTCGATTATTATCCAATGCATTTTGACCACCATCAATACTCATAGTGAAGCTAATCCCTGGTGTACATTGAAAATATAGGCCTAAATCAATATGTAAATTTGCATCTATATAACCTTCCTGCAAAGAAGGGGCTTGACCAAAAGATAGCTCGCCAAGATATGCTGTACCATCATTAGATGAAAATACACAGCCATTTTCGATGACAGCACTCACTTGAATAACACATGAACTGTTATTATCATTGCATCCTGCGTGAATTAACATTGGAAAAAATAGACCAATACAACTCATCAAAAATCGCTGCATCATTTCTTGGCGCACTACTTAATGATTAAAATGCAATGTTAATTGTCACTGTATCGTTATATACGCCTGGTAAATAGCTACCATTTGCATCTAATTCAGCTTTACCGTAAAGCATTACAGTTTCTTCACTACCATCATTTTTACTTGTGAAAAATGGTGTTTCTGTAGAGATAGCCGTTGCTCTTGATGCATCTGCATACAAGTTGTATCCAACGTAAAGATCTTCTGAAACGTGTTTCATAGCGTGGTTATAGCTACCTTTACCCGCATTATTTGTGTCATCATTCAAACCACTTGCCAATGTGAATTTAGGCGCAGTCGCTGCAGAACACTGAACTGTAAAACCATTAATTTCTGATTCAATCGGTGTATTGTGATCAAGTGTTGTCGTTGAACCAAAGTCCATCGTTCCTAAATTGATCGAGCTACCTTCAGGTGATGCACTTGCGATTTGGCAAGCTTCTGTCAATGTGATCGTCACATCGATTGTTCCTGTAGAGTCAGCAAGCTGTGCATTTGTGAAAGCAGGCATCGCTAAACCTAATGCCAAAGCCATTAAACTGTGTTTTACAGTAAATTTACTCATTAAATTCCCCTTACATAATTTTACTTAAATGACATTCAAAACAAATTAATATCTTATTAATTTTTAATAAGTTAATGGATTTTGAAGGGGGTGAATACTATCAAAATAACAATACTATTAATAGAAAAATATTAACCTTATTTTTCTATTAAAGTATTAAATTTATAATTTAAATATAATTACATATAGATAGATATTTATTTAATGATTTTCAGATCTCTGAATTAATTGATACGTTAAATCCCAAAATTTATTCTCATCAATGGTATGAATCACTCGTGCTTTTTTTGTGCCAATTGGTCCTTGAAGATCGTAAGACAAACTTCGCCCATAATCCTGAGTATATTCAGCATTGACATCAATCCACTGTACTTTTTCTTCTAAAACAATCGAAGGATCTATCAATATTGCTGAGACTAATAAATCCCACACAAAAGAAGCCGTGTCGGTATCTTCAAAACGTTTCTCATAACGGCTTTTTAAAAACATCTCTTTCAATTTAGGATATAGATTTGGCAGCTGCTTCATCTCTGCATAACGATCTTTCGTGACAAAGACTTTATTAGTCACATCTAAACCCACAACTATTTGTTCTTTAAATGGTGCACGCACACACATTTTTGCAGCTTCAGGATCAAACCACCAATTGAACTCAGCAGCAGGCGTTGTATTGCCTATAACTTCAAATGCACCGCCCATATAAATAATGCGTTTAATTAATGGAATAATGTCAGGATCTTTACGGATCGCGAGCGCAATATTAGTGCAAGGACCGATCGCTGCAATTGTTATTTCATTGGGATTTTTATGAATAGTATCAATAATAAAATCAACCGCATCTCCATTAATCGGCATAAATTTTGGAGATTCTTTGTAAGTATTTTCATAAAACTCTTGCCAAGATTTAGGTTCGCCTTTTGATCGCTCATCGTATCCTAATGAACCTAAAAATTTAGAAGAACCTATGCCAAATAATTGTCGTTCTAATTGAATCCCTTCATGTCTACTTGCCCGTAAAGGAAACCTCAACCCTTCTACGACAGGAATATCATCTCTTTCAATGGCTTCCAATTGTCGTATTGCATACGCAGTACCTTCTCTTGACCACGTATTGCCTGAAACTGTTGTCACACCTAATAAGTCAATATTCTCAGAGTTGGCTAACATGATCATCGCTAAGCCATCATCAAACAGCTCCACCATATCTGTATCTAAAATCACTTTTTCTTTGGTCACAGCAATAATCTCCTCTGAGGCTTAATATATATACTAAGAAATAAAATACGCCGACTTTCTATCTAGGCAAAATCTATTCTACAAATATTATTCTGCTCAATGTTCAAAAACTACTTAACGTTATGAAATGTCAAAATTAAATTCTATTAGAATTAATCTTAGTTATATTTGATGTAGACAGGTATAATCTCTCAAATCATTTAGTTTTCAATAATATTCATTTGTATTTATTTCCATTTGACTATACAAATAAAATATACGATAAATATGTCTTTACGCAATATTAAAAGAATATAGATAAAAGGTAATGACTATGATTAAACATGAAAACGAACAAAATATAGAAATTGTATGGACAAATGGTCGACTCATCACCATGGATCCATCCTTTGATGATAGTTATGGCCTTTTAGAATCATACGACTTAATCACAAAAGAAGGAAAAATCTCAGCAATAGTACCAAGCAATAGCCATAAAATTTCTCCTGATGCACAAGTTATAGATTTAAAAAATGCCTTAGTTACACCAGGATTAATAGATTGTCATACTCACCTTGTTTTTGGTGGTAATCGCGCAAAAGAATGGGAAATGAGACTGAATGGTGTGCCATATGTTGAAATTGCTAAAAATGGTGGTGGTATTAACTCAACGGTAAAAGCCACAAGAGAAACCAGCGAAGCTGAATTATACCAACAAGCACATAGACGAATGCTAGCCTTAGCCAATGAAGGCGTTACTACAATTGAAGCTAAATCTGGCTATGGTTTGGATCTAGCAAATGAACGAAAACAGTTAAATATATACCGTGATTTATCACGTAATTATCCAATAGAAATAATTTCAACACTTCTTTCAGCGCACACTGTTCCACCTGAATATAAAGGTCGTGATGATGAATATATTGACCTCATCTGTACAGAAATTTTACCAACATTATGGCAAGAAGGGTTGTTTGAAGCTGTCGATGTATTTTGTGAAAACGTTGGATTCACCCTAGAGCAAACTAAAAAAGTCTATGATGCTGCCAATACTTTAGGCATTCCAGTTAAAGGTCATATGGAGCAATTGTCCAATTTAGGTGGCAGTGCCTTAGTTGCAAAATACAATGGCTTATCTGTAGATCACATTGAGTTTTTAGATGAAGCTGAAATTCAAGAATTGGCTAAAACAAGAACAGTTGCCACATTATTGCCACTCGCTTTTTACTTCCTACGTGAAACAAAAAAACCACCCGTTGATTTGCTTCGCCAATACAATATTCCGATGGCAATCTCCACCGACTTTAATCCTGGCACAAGTCCATTTGCATCCATTCGTTTAGCAATGAACGCAGCTTGTGTGCAATTTGGTTTAACACCTTTAGAAGCATTCATCGGCGTCACTCGAAATGCCGCACAAGCTTTAAACAAAGAAAAAACTCATGGACAAATCAAAGTAGGCTACACGGCAAACTTTGCCATTTGGGATGTTCAAGAACCTGTCGAAATATTTTATGAATTGGGACATAACCCTCTAATTCATAGAGTATTCAACGGACAGATCACCCAATAATCACGGAGATTTTAAATGCAAAATCATTGGTCAAAAACCCCTGAACATATTTGGCAAGGACGAGATGATTCTCTAGAAAGTCCTTTAGCTAAGCGTGTTTTTCAAACTATAAAACAACCTTCAGCTTTTACCCCTGAAAAATACTCGGATAAAATCGCCCTGCTCGGCTTTATGTGCGATGAAGGTGTACGCATTAATAAAGGCCGTGTGGGTGCGAAAAATGCGCCCAATGCTATTCGTCAAGCATTGGCAAATTTGGCAGCTCATGGCAATACCAATCAATTAGTTGATTTAGGCAATATCACATATGAAAATGGCTCACTAATTGATACACAATTAATTTTCACAAATTATATTGTGCAATGCCAAACGAACAAAATGGTGACATTAGTTTTGGGTGGTGGTCATGAAACAGCTTATGCTCATGGACTCGGTATTTATGAAGCTAATCCCGATGCTACAGTTGGCATCATCAATTTTGATGCTCACTTAGACATTCGTACTGCGCAAAATACATCTTCAGGCACGCCATTCAAACAGCTTGCGGATTATTGCGAAGCCAATAATCGACCATTTAACTATATGTGTATTGGTGCGAACTTATCTGCCAATACAGAAGCATTGATTCAAACAGCCAAAGACTTAGATGTTCAGATCATTTGGGATACTGAATGCAGTGAAATCAATATTCCCAACATATCAGCACACATACAAAAATTCATTGACCAAGTGGATGTGATTTACCTCACCATCGACTTGGATGTTTTACCTACTCATACAATGTTTGCAGTTTCAGCGCCAAGTGCATTAGGTGTCGAAATGCGAGTACTTTTAGCTTTAGCGAATACCATCACTGAATCTAAAAAACTCAAAGCCGTTGATTTGGTCGAATACAATCCAGACTTAGATCCTCAGCAGCTTTGTGCAAAAGTTGCAGCTCGTTTTGCTTGGCAAATCAGCCACGATTGGAAAAAATAAAAAGTTAATTAAGAGGGAGAGTCTTAATTACATATAAATATTACTAATGAGGAGACTTAAATATGTCTACAAAAATTATTATTGATGGAAACAGCTTAACAATTGAAGATATTGTCAACGTTGCACGTCATAACTATGAAATTGAACTCTCCGCTGAGTCCATGAAAAAAATTGATCAATCCAGACAATATGTCGATGACTTAGTAGAATCCAACAGAATTGTGTATGGCATTACAACAGGTTTCGGTAACTTTAGTAATGTGTACATCTCAAAAGATGAAGCAAAACTCTTGCAACGTAATTTAATTATCAGCCATGCTTGTGGCGTAGGTAATCACTTTGAAGAGGAAGTTGTGCGTGCAATTATCTTATTGCGCATCAATAACCTCGCAAAAGGCTACTCGGGTATTCGTTTAAGTACGCTTCAATCATTAATGGCAATGCTTAATAAAGGAGTTCATCCTGCCATTCCTGAAAAAGGTTCATTGGGTGCAAGTGGTGACTTAGCACCGCTCTCTCATATGGTTTTACCATTATTGGGCGAAGGCGAAGCTTATTATCAAGGTCAATTAATGTCTGGTAAAGATGCAATGCGTAAAGCTGGTATTGAAACCATTGAGCTCACGTCAAAAGAAGGCTTAGCATTGATCAATGGCACACAAGTGATGACAGCTGTGGGTGCATTAACTTGTTATGATGCCATCAATTTATTAAAAGCCAATGATATTGCTGCTGCGCTCACAATCGAGGCACTCAACGGTATCACTGATGCATTTATTCCTGAATTGCATGCTGTTCGCCCTCATCAAGGTCAAATTGCCGTTGCTAAAAACTTGCTCTCTATTTTAGAAGGTAGTGAAAGAACAACGCGCCAAGGTGAATTACGCGTTCAAGATGCTTATTCTCTTCGCTGTGCTCCGCAAATTCATGGCGCAAGCCACGATACGATTGCATATGTACGCAGTAAAATTGAAATTGAAATCAACTCAGTAACGGATAATCCTGTCATTTTTGTTGATAAAGACATGGCAATTTCAGGTGGACACTTCCATGGTCAGCCAATGGCATTACCTTTTGATTTTCTAGGTATTGCGCTTGCTGAGATTGCGAATGTATCTGAACGTCGTATCGAAAGATTAGTGAATCCTGCATTAAGCAATGGCTTACCTGCATTCTTAACAGAACAAGGAGGCTTACACTCTGGCTTTATGATCGCTCAATATGCAGCAGCGGCTTTAGTTTCTGAAAATAAAGTCTTAGCACATCCTGCAAGTGTTGACTCAATTCCATCATCTGCAAACCAAGAAGATCATGTGAGCATGGGTACAATTGCAGCACGTAAAGCTCGCAGCATCTATGAAAATGCTAAAAATGTTGTGGGCATGGAATTATTAGCTGCAGCACAAGCGATCGATTTAAACCGTAAAGATACAGGGAAAAAATTAGGTAAAGGCTCGCAATCAGCTTATGACCAAATTCGCGCTGTGATCAATACTTTTGATAAAGATTGCATAATGTATCCTGAAATCAATAAAGCGTCTACAATCGCCGGAAGCAAGCAATTAGTCGATGCTGTTGAAGCCGCCCTAGGTCACTCATTGCAATAATTATTTCGCTGCTCTATACCTTGAAGTTTATTCAAGGTTTCTACAACAAGTACTGAGTTTTATTGTTATAAAGCTCAGTATTTACCATAGGAATAAATATTATGAGTGAAACAAAATTACAAAGAGGCTTATCGCCTAGGCATGTGCTGTTCATCGGATTAGGATCTGCTGTTGGTACAGGTTTATTCTACGGCTCTGCGGGTGCGATTCAATTGGCTGGCCCTGCCATTATGCTGACTTACTTGATCTCTGGCATTGCAGTATTCATGGTCATGCGTGCTTTGGGTGAAATGATTTTACACAACCCAATGCCAGGTGCATTTGGTGCTTATGCCACCAAATACTTAGGACCTTTAGCGGGATTTATCACGGGCTGGACTTATGTATTTGAAATGGCACTCGTTTGCCTGGCAGACGTCACTGCCTTTGGTACATATTTACACTTTTGGTACCCAGAGATTCCCATTTGGATGTCCGCTCTTGGCGTTACTTTAGTTTTATGTGGCATTAACTTATGTACTGTTAAATTATTTGGTGAGCTATCCTTTTGGTTATCTTTACTTAAAATCGTTGCCATCGTTGCCATGATTTTAGTCGGTGGATATTTAATCTTTTCAGGCATGATCACTTCAACTGGCAATGAAACTGAAACTTTCTCAGCTGGCGTTAGCAATTTATGGGCTCATGGTGGATTTGCACCCAATGGCGTAATGGGCATCATTATTTCTTTCTCTATCGTTATCTTCTCTTTTGGTGGCGTTGAAACATTAGGTTTAACAGCATTAGAAGCACGTAATCCTGAGAAAACTATTCCAATGGCGATTAATGTTGTGCCAATACAAATTCTATTGTTTTACTTCTTGGCCATCGTTGTTTTATTGTGCTTATTCCCTTGGAATCAAATTGGTTTAGGTGGCAGTCCATTTGTGGTTATCTTCCAAAATATTGGGATTTCTTCTGCAGCTAATATTTTGAATATCGTGGTGATTACTGCTGCCCTTTCTGCAATTAATAACGATATTTTTGGCGCAGGTAGAATGATGTATGGTTTAGCAAAAGAAGGCCAAGCACCAAAAAGCTTTGGCGTATTGACCAAAAATGATGTTCCATTAATGCCTGTGTTAGTTATGTTTGGCGTTCTAATGATCGGCGTTATTTTGAACTACTTCATTCATGATGGTTTATTCTTCATCATCGCTGCGATGGCAACCTTTGCAACTGTTTGGGTTTGGCTCACCATTTTAGTATCACAAGTTGCAATGCGCCGCTCCCTGACACCTGAAGAGGCTAAAAAACTAAAATTCCCAATCCCTTTCTGGCCAGTTGGTCCTGCAATTGCAATATTATTCATGGTATTTGTCATCGCAGTCATCGGGCTTTATAACTGGGCTGCGTTAGCAACAGGCGCTATTTGGGTGGCGCTCTTAATCATCAGTTATTATATTTGGGTCAAAGATAAAAAAGCTCAAGTTGATAATATCTAGCACTCTTTACAATGATCATTAATACATCGCCAATCTTTGCAATTTTCATCAAAGATTGGCTTTTTTATGGTAATTCATTATGCAAATCATACCCTTTAAAAACCTTGTTTCTACGCCATGGAAAAATGGCAAAGGCACAACTCGCCAAATCATTCGTTATCCTGAAGATTCAACACTTGATGATTTTATTTTTAGAGTCAGCATTGCAAGTGTTACAGAAACGGGGCCTTTTTCTAGCTACCCAAAGATTGATCGCAGTTTAGCTGTCTTAGAAGGCAGTGATCTTGAGCTTAATCTCAATAACAAAATTATACTATTTATTCCACAAAATACGATTATTCACTTTGATGGCGTAGATAAAGCTGTCGTTACAGCCTGCCAAAATGATGTTTTGGATTTTGGTGTAATGAGCAGACAAGGATTGGCTATTCATACGTTAGAGAAAATGAGCATTCATTCAGATGAATCTTTCACTCGAAAAATGCCTTATACACTGCTATTTTCATTAAATCCATCAGCAGTTTGCATAAAGATTAATAACGAAATAATTACACTGAATCAATATGATTCGTTGTTATTTACTCCTGAAGATCATCAGAAAACTTCTATCCAAACTAATGATAATTCCAAAGCTGATTTTTTTATGGCTGAGTTTAAAATAATTTAAGAAAACCTATTTACTCACTAATAATATTTATTGATATATTTTCAAGCTGTTCACTCAATGACCAATTAGCAGGCTTTCTATCTTTATAAAGCCAATTCCCTCCATTTTCTAGCCATATTTTACGATAATTTTGAATGCTTATTATATTGCAATCATCATATCCAAACTCTGCGCCACAACATTCACATATAACAAAACTAGCAGTCATATTATCTTCTCCCCAAGGAAGAAATGGGTAATGTGATAACCCACATATACGACAACTATATAATTCTTTCTTATGCATAAGAATACTCTAATATTTATCTCTTAAAATGTTTGTGCATAGTAAAACCTAAAAAGAGCTTTTCAAATAGAAAAGCTCTTTTTATTTTTAATAAGCAACCAAATTATTATTTAGTTTTCTCAGCCACAACGCGCTTAATCAAATCTTCTGATGGAATATATGGCAATGTAATATGTCCTTCAGGATGATTTTTGTTGTATTCAATACTTGTTGAAATAGAGTTAGGATTACGCGCCCAGCTTCTTCTCGCAACACCACCCATCACATCCCACATCATCGCAGATTCAATAATTTTTCCTGCACGCTCTGAGCCATCTAGCACCATACCAAATCCACCATTGATAGATTTACCGATACCAACACCACCACCATTATGCAATGCTACTAAACTCATACCGCGCGCAGCATTCCCTGCAAAACACTGAGTCGCCATATCTGCCATCACATTACTGCCATCTTTGATATTAGACGTTTCACGGAATGGTGAATCCGTTCCTGATACATCGTGATGATCACGCCCTAACATGATTGGGCCAATTTCACCGTTTTTGATCATTTCATTAAAGCGCAATGCGATTTTGGTGCGCCCTTCGGCATCTTGATACAAGATACGAGCTTGCGTGCCTACAACCATTTTGTTTTTCTCTGCATCACGGATCCAAATCCAGTTATCACGATCTTGCCCACGACGATTAGGATCAATACAATCCATTGCTGCTTGGTCAGTTTTACGCAAATCTTCAGGATCACCTGATAAACACACCCAGCGGAAAGGTCCATAACCATAGTCAAATAATTCAGGCCCTAAGATATCTTCAACATACGAAGGATAAATAAAACCATCTTTCTCGTCATAGCCATTTTTAGAGACTTCTCTCACGCCTGCATCATAAACAGATTTTAAGAAAGCATTACCATAATCAAAGAAATATGTGCCTTTTGCACTTAATTGCTGAATTAACTCAAATTGCTTACGAAGCGATGCATCCACTTTTTTAACAAAACCATCTCGGTCTTTTGCAAGCATTTCTGTTCTTTCAGCGAACGAAATACCTTGTGGGCAATAACCACCATCATAAACGTTATGACATGAAGTTTGGTCGGATAACAATGGGATATGAATATTATGATCGACAGCATATTGAAGCAAATCAACGATATTCCCATGATATGCGATAGAAATTGTTTCTTTTTTATCTAGATACTCTTTAGCGATTGCAAAGACTTCATCTAGATTAGAACTTGCTTTAGAAACCCAACCTTGCTCTAAACGAGTTTTAACACGAGATTCATCCACTTCTGCAACAATTCCTACACCATTTGCGATTTCAATGGCTTTTGGCTGTGCACCACTCATACCACCTAAACCACTTGTCACAAAGAGAACGCCACGTAAATCTTCTTCTGGTTTTAAGCCAAGTTTCAAACGGCCTGCATTTAAAATAGTGTTGAATGTACCATGAACAATACCTTGCGGGCCAATGTACATCCAGCCACCAGCTGTCATTTGACCATAGTTGGCAACGCCCATTTGCTCTGCAATTTCCCAATCTTTTGGATTATCAAACATACCAATCATCAGCGCATTGGTAATGATCACTCGTGGCGCTTCAGGTTTCGATGGGAATAAGCCTAAAGGATGACCAGATTCAATCACTAAAGTTTGATCCTGTGTCATCACTTCTAAATATTTTTTAATTAAACGATACTGCAACCAGTTTTGGCAAACTTGACCTGTTTCACCATAAGTTACTAATTCATAAGGGTATAAGCAGATTTCAAAATCAAGATTATTCTCGATCATTACTTGCATCGCTTTTCCTTCGATACAAGCACCTTTATAACTATCAATTGGCTTGCCATAAATGCGGCCTTCTGGGCGATAACGATAAGCATAAATACGGCCATAGGTCACTAACTCTTCCATGAATTCAGGCGCAAGAGTTTCATGTAATTCTTCAGGAATATAGCGAAGTGCATTTTTTAATGCCACTTCTGCTTGAGCAGTTGTTAAACGAAAGCCACGATCTGGCGCTCGTCTATACTGAGGATCAAATTCAGGATACTTAGGGAGCTCATTACCCAATTTAATTTGCATTGCTTGTGAAATATCTTTATTGCTAATCATAAATACATCCTCTTGTTATTATCAAACTATTTGTACAATCATTTAACGAAAAAATAACCAATTGATAAAGCTTATATTTATAAAATAAATTCACTTAAATTTCACAGCAAATTTCATAAATACAAGCAATGTATATACAATTAAAAACTATATCACACTAAATGAAAGAAGCTACAAAATTAATTTAGAACATTAACAATTTTGTAGCCTCATCAAAGAATAATTAATTTATTATTTACGTTGTAAAAGTCGCAAGATTCTATTCATTTCATTGAAAATAATCATAAATCCTTCATCAACGCCCATTCCAGGTTTTGCTAAGATTTGATCGGGGCTCACGCCCATCGCAACATGCGTACAAACGACTGCTGAGCGATCAGTTTCATTACACGTTCCACCTTGATAAGCACCCATATCTTTAGATTTACAATACAAAACAGCTTCTGCTGTATTATTCACGCCACCTAAGTCTGGGGTTTTAATTTGCAAAATATGACCTGCTTTATTGTCAGCAAAATATTGGATGTCCTCCAAAGTATTACACCATTCATCTGCCACGATTTTTACATTAATCCCCTTTTGATCCAATAAAGAACGCATTTCTGCCAGTACTTCCATTTGTGCCGTGCGCTCGCCCATATCAACAGGGCCTTCAATTTGTAAGGCAAAAGGTTTAGCAACTTTTTCTAACGATGCTAAATAGTCCACAATCGCACCGATGTTATTATTGAATGCAATGCCTGCTGTGCCATATAAATCCAAATGTAAAATTGGCGAATAGCTATTATCAGAACCTCGTAATTTAATAATTCTCTGGCTGAGCCATGAAATATAATCGCGTAGAATTTCACCTTCATAACCAAGTTTACCAGGCACAGTATTGATTAAACCATGAGGCAAAATATCAGCACGTTTAATGATCATTTTATCTGCGTTGTTATAGCGATCGTCACCCGATTGAGTGAAAATTGGAATTGCTTTACGTGATACTTGTTGTGCATATTCATTGGCAATGACTTCAGCCATTAAAATTTTATGATGTTTGGCAACTGCATCCAAATTTGCCTGAGATAAGCCATAACGAATCGCGGTATGTAATTTTTTACCATTGAAAGCTTGTTCAGTAATATCGCATAAAGCTTTAAAATTACTCACATCTTGCCCGATTAATAATGGTGCGAGATCATTTTCAATGAAAGGAATAAAATTTTCAGCTAAAATGGGTATGGTTACTTTGAAATATAAAAAAATCCATATCTTATTGAAAAACAACAATTTCACTGTTTTTTTGTGAAAAAATGTAATAAATTTTGTAAAAATATTTGGACTAAACATAAAAAAAATTACAAAAAAGTAATATTAATATACACCCATATTTTTGCAGCGCCGTATATTATAGCTCATTTACTTTTGATCATCCATTATCCTAGAGTGGTTAAAAAAATAAATGCTACACTACCGATAAATTTAATTTATAACATTTTTATGGGTAGTTAGACATGGCTGTGAACCATACTGAAATATTTGATAAATTGGAAAAAATTACAAAATCATCCAACCATCAAGATTTTATTTTTGAATTTTTAAGTTTATATGGTTTGCCAAAAGCGACGATTACTCGGCTAAAAAAGACAATTCATGGCGATCCCGATAATATCAATGTTGCACAAAACCCTTCACAAGGTGAAGTTGCAAATCAGAAAGGTATTTATTTTAAACCAGTAACAGATAGTAATGATTTACTGACCACTTTGGATGCTTTACGTCAATCTCCTTTGATTAAATCACGCAATATCGCTTTTATTATAGTGACAGATTACAAAGAACTTTTAGCCTATGATGTTGAAAGTGATGAATCTATAGATTGTCCATTTACCGAATTACATAAAGAATATGGTTTTTTCTTACCTTTAGCTGGTTTTAAGCGAGATATTGAATATTCGGATAAAGAAGCTGATGTAAAAGCGGCCGAACGTCTAGGTCGTTTGTTTGATCTTATTCGTTATCGCAATAATATTAGCACCGATGAAGAAATACATGCGCTGAATGTCTTTCTGACACGCTTGCTGTTTTGTTTTTTTGCAGAAGATACGGGAATTTTTAATCAGCGCCAATTTAGCGATACGTTATCTAAATCAACAAGAGTCGATGGATCTGACCTTAAAGATTTTCTACAAGCCTTATTTAAAGTATTAAATAGTAATAACAGCTCAGAGTTACGAAAAAATTCCCCTAAATATTTAACGGATTTTCCTTATGTGAATGGACGTTTATTTGCTCAAGAGGAAAATGTACCTGACTTTGATGCTCGTACTCGTCGCATGCTTTTAGAGTGTGCTACATTAAATTGGTCAGAGATTAACCCTGATATTTTTGGCTCGATGTTCCAAGCAGTGATCAATGAAAATCAGCGTCGTCGATTAGGTCAGCATTATACTTCTGTGCCAAATATCATGAAAGTATTGCGACCTTTGTTTTTAGATTCACTGGAAGAAGAGTTCATTAGAAGTAGGCACAGTGCCAATAAGTTGAAAGAATTGTTGATCCGTTTAGGCAATATTAGGATGTTCGATCCTGCTTGTGGATCAGGTAACTTTTTAATCATTGCATTTAAAGAATTACGACAATTGGAAATTCGCATATTTCAGGCTTTAAGTGCATTAAATGCCACACCTGAAATGATGATGTCTAATATTCGTTTGAATCAATTTTATGGTATCGAGATTGATGACTTTGCCCATGAAATTGCGTTATTGTCATTATGGTTGGCGGAGCATCAAATGAATCGTGAATTTAACCGATTATTACACGCTCATATGGCAACTTTACCACTGCATGAAAGTGGCAATATTTTACAAGGCAATAGTGAGCTATGCTGTCAAATATAGACACTTTAACTTGGGAGATTTTCATTATGCAGCATGACGCTCATAATATAAATTT
>CANRJJ010000031.1 GCA_947630895.1 uncultured Wohlfahrtiimonas sp.
GGGAAACGAGACTCGAACTCGCGACCCCAACCTTGGCAAGGTTGTGCTCTACCAACTGAGCTATTCCCGCAATCAAAAGAGAAGCGTATTATACATAAAAATACAGATATGTTTGTATAAATATTGCTCAAGATAGTAAAAGTGTATGTTTGATATGTAAATACTGACTATGAACTTTCCTCACACTCTTGTAAAATCATACCCTTTGAATTCAAAGGAGGGCGACATGAAAATAGGATTTATTGGTGGCGGCAATATGGCAGAAGGGATTATTGCTGGCCTTGTGAATAATTTTTCGCCCTCAACTATCTTTGTGGCTGATCCTAGTGCTGATCGACAGCAAGTTTTAAGTGAAACCTATGGCATTAATACATTCAGCCAATACAATGATTTTATTTCAGAGATGGATTTTATTGTTTTAGCGATCAAACCTCAGGGGTTTGCTGAACTATTACCTGAAATCTCAAATCATATTCAAGCAAACCAAGTCATTATTTCGATTGCTGCGGGTGTTTCAATCAATGCGATAGCTCATTTATTAGGCAATGAAGATCTAGCGATTGTAAGAACAATGCCAAATATGGCTGCAAAAGTTGGCAATGGCGTGACAGGTTTATTTGCGAATCCAAATGTAACCACCGAGCAACAAAAAGTTGTGACAGAGATCTTCGAAGGCTGTGGTATGGCAGTTTGGGTGAAAGAGGAATCTTTGATTAATGCAGTGATTGCCGTTGCGGGCTCAAGCCCTGCCTATTTCTTCTATTTTGCTAAAGTTATTGGTGAGGTCGGTGCGAAAATGGGCTTAGACGAAGCGACTGCAACTAAAATGGTAGTGCAAACTATGTTGGGTAGTGCAAAGCTTGCTGATAGTAGCGATATTTCATTGAATGAGTTAATTCGCAGCATATGTTCGCCAAAAGGCACAACGGAACAAGCGATGATCTCTTTTGAAGAGAATCATTTATCTGATGTTGTAGAAAAAGCCATGGAAGCTACGGTGAAACGTAGTGAAGTTTTAGCTGCAGAGTTAGATGCTAAAGTGAGAGGTTAAAATGATCGCTGGAATTTTAGAATTTATCATTAAGCTTGCGTTTAACTTAGTGAGCTTTTTAATCCTTTTACGTTTTTTATTGCAATGTGTAAAAGTGAACTTCTTTCATCCTATGATTCAATTATTGGTGAGAGTTACGAATCCTATCGTATTGCCTGTGAGACGAATTACACCTGTTTTTAGCAGTTGGGATTGGTCTTGCATCGTCGTGGTTGTTTTGGCGGGACTGATTAAATATTTGTTCATTATGCTGGTAACTCAGGTGGCATTGTCCCCATTAATAGTCGTTGGGTTAGTTTTAATCGAAATACTACAAGATATTTTGACCATCTACTTTTATGCGCTGATCTTTGTAGCGATTTGTAGTTGGTTTAGAGATTCCCCAAATGCACGCATCGCATTAGATATTTTAGAAAAACTCACAAATCCTGTGACAAGATTATTAAAAATTTCAGTGCGATATAAAAATATTGATTTTAAACCAATGATTATCTTAGGCATTATTGTATTGCTTCAATCAGGTTTATACATTGTGAAAAATGTATTGATGCACTGGCATGTGGGTTAATCATGGATGAAATTTTTATGGCTGAAGCGCTCGTAGAAGCTAGAAAAGCAGCTGAGATTGGTGAAATTCCAATCGGTGCTGTGATTGTGAAAGATGGTGAAATTATCGCAAGAGGATTCAATGAATCCATCACTAAAAATGATCCAACAGCTCATGCGGAAATAGTTGCCATTCGAAAAGCTGGGGAAGTCCTGAAAAATTATCGTTTGATTGATTGTGAGCTATACGTCACATTAGAACCTTGTATGATGTGTGCGGGCAGCTTTGTGCACAGTCGATTGAAACGAATTATTTATGGTGCGGGGGATTCTCGTCACGGTGCGCTTGGCACACAGTTGAATGTGAATACTTTTGAATCATTCAATCATAAAGTATCGATTACACCTGCAATTTTAGAAGAAGAGTGTCGCACATTAATACAATCGTTTTTCAGAGAGAAACGAAAACAACAAAAAAAGCAGTAAATTGAGGAGAAGGTATGTCAAGCATCAAAAACGCTTACTTAAAAGAGATTGAAGAACGTGGGTATAACGTTGATCCTATCCAATTAAAAGTGGCGGAAGAGTACGATAAATTAAAAATTAAGATCGAAAATGATGAGCCTGCTGTAGATACAAGCAAAGTATCATTTTTCCAAAAATTAATGAAAACTGTGCCGGACAAGGCAAAACAATATCAAGATCCTCGTGGTATTTATATTTATGGTCGTGTTGGGCGCGGTAAAACATTTTTGATGGATTTGTTTTATAACAATATTGATGTACCTAAAATCCGCAATCATTATTATCATTTCATGCAAGATATTCACACTGAAATGCGCAGTTTTAGTGGGGAAAGTGATCCATTAAAATTAGTGGCAAAAAGCTATGCTAAAAAGTGCAAAGTGCTTTGTATTGATGAATTCCATGTCATTGATATCACTGATGCGATGATTTTATATCGTTTGCTAGAAGCATTATTGGATGAAGGCATTTTCTTCATCACAACTTCGAACCGTGAGCCAGATGAATTGTATAAAAATGGTTTACAGCGTGAAAAATTCTTACCGGCGATTGAAATTATTAAGAAACGTTTAGTATCTGTACCGCTAGACAGCGATAAAGATTATCGCATGCGCCATTTGGAAACGGCTGATGTATGGTTTACAGGTTCTGTAGAAGAGCAAACTAAACACTTCTCAACTGAATTTGATGAATTGGTCGGGCATAGCCAAGGACCAGTTGTGCGCGATGTTAATGGTCACTCTTTTGAAATGTTAAAAGTAGGCGGCGATGCGACTTGGTTTACATTCTCTGAAGCATGCGCAAAACCACGAGCATCACAAGATTTTATTAAATTAGCATCTGAATATGGCACGGTATTTTTAAGCGGAGTGCCTGTTTTAAATCGTAATCGTCAAAATGAAGCACGACGTTTCGTGATCATGATCGATGAGTTTTATGATCAAGGTGTTAAAATCATCATCGGTGCTGAAACTAACCTAGTTGATTTGTACGAATCTAAAGGCACGAATGCATTGGATTTTGAATTTGATCGCACGATGAGTCGATTAATCGAAATGCAATCAGAAACATATCTCCATCAACCCAAACGTCAGGCATAAGGAAACGCAATGAGCTCGTCTGTTTTAGAAAACGCAGTAGATCAATTTATTCAAGCTTTAGCTGTTACACAATTTCAAGGTGAAATAGAAGTCAGCGAAGTCGCTAAATTGGTTCATTCGGTCGATAACTCGATCTATGAAGTTAAACCTGCTGCTGTGATTTACCCTAAAAACAGCGACGATGTTGCAATCGTTACAAAGCTTATGGCAAAACCTGAGCATAAGAATGTTCAAGTGACACCCAAAGGCGGTGGAACAGGTACAAATGGTCAATCTTTGAATCAAGGCATCATTCTTGATTTATCACGCCATATGAATAAAATCTTGGATTTTAGTGCTGAAAAGCAACAAGTGATTGTGCAAACGGGCGTTGTGAAAGATCAGCTAAATGCATTTTTAAAACCACATGGTTTTTTCTTTGCACCTGAATTATCAACATCGAATCGTGCAACGATTGGCGGTATGATCAATACCGATGCATCAGGGCAAGGCAGTTATACTTATGGCAAAACGCGCCACCATGTTGTGTCATTAAAAGGTTATTTGGCAAATGGCGATTACATTGATACCAATGAAATCGATCCATTACAGCAAAAAATTGCCAATATCATTGCGCCTGAAGTAGATGCAATGAATGCACGTTTTCCTGATTTAAACCGCTCGATTACAGGCTATGATGCGAAACATTTTTATGATGATGAACATCACAACTTAAAACATTTGTTGTGTGGTTCAGAAGGAACATTGGCTGTTTTAACAGAAGCAACTTTAAATGTTTTACCAATTCCTAAATACAGCGCATTGGTGTTATTGAGCTACGATGATTTTATTTCATCTTTACGCCATTCAACTTATTTGATGAATGCACCTGTGGCTCCAACCTCGATAGAAGTGATGGATGATCGTGTGGTTGAGCGTGCACGCAATGATTTTATCTGGGAAGTCAATAAACAGTATTTTGAAGGTGTGGATTATGATCGTTTAAAAGCTGTTTTATTGGTGGAATTTAACAGTAATAGCGAAGAGGAATTAAAGTCTCACGTAGAAACATTCGCAAAATATATGGAAGAGAGTAATTACACATCATTATTGTCTTCCAATGTGTTGTTGGGTGAAAAAGCCATTCAAAATATTTATGCTTTACGTAAACGCGCGGTAGGTTTATTAGGAAACATGAAAGGCGAACGTAGAACCATGGCATTTGTAGAAGATTGTGCTGTGCCGCCTGAAAGCTTAGCGGATTTCATCACTGAATTTAAAGCGGTTTTAGATAAATATGAATTAACGTATGGCATGTTTGGCCATGTGGATGCAGGTGTTTTGCATGTGCGTCCAGCTTTGGATTTAAAGACAGAACAAGATCGTGAAATGATCCGTGCTGTTAGTGATCAAGTGTATGATTTATGTGTTAAATACAAAGGCATTTTGTGGGGTGAGCACGGTAAAGGTATTCGTTCAGAATACTGTGAACCCTATTTTGGAGATTTTTACCCGATTATTCGTGCGATTAAAACAGCATTTGATCCTTTGAATCAGATGAATCCTGGCAAAATTGCATCACCGATTGGCAATGAGTCACCATTATATAAAATTGATACAACGCCAATGCGTGGTCAGAAAGATGAACTCATTTCTAATGATATGTGGAATGAATATCGTCGCATTAATTTCTGTAATGGTAATGGTGCTTGTTTCAACTATGATCTTCATTCACCAATGTGCCCGAGCTATAAAGCAACGCGTGATCGTGTTCAATCACCGAAAGGGCGTGCAGTTATTTTAAAAGAGTGGGAACGCAGACGTTGTACTGATTCTAATACACCTGAATTTGAAGAAGAGATTTTTACAGCGCTACAATCTTGTCTGAGCTGTGGAAGTTGTACTTCTGAATGTCCTGTGATGATCAATATTCCAAATGGTCGTTCTCAGTTTGTGGAAGAGTATTATAAAACTCGTAAACGACCATTGGTAGACATCATTCTTGCGCAATCAGAAGAGCGTGCGCCTTTGTTGTACAGCATGCGAAAAATTGCGAATCCATTGTTTAAATTGCCGATGACTAAAACCATCATGAGAAAGATTGGATTAGTTGATGCAACAATGCCACAGGACAATGGTATTCCTGAATTGATCAAACAAGGGAAGTTAACAGAGTGGACAATTGCTGATGTTGAGCGCTTAAATGCAAGCAGTATTAAAGATACTGAAAATTCTGTGATCATTATTCCAGATGCTTTGATAGAATACTTTGATGGCAATGTTTTAAAAGATAGTGTTGAACTGCTTCATTCATTAGGCTTGAAAGTTTATTTAGCACCGTATCAAAATTCAGGTAAGGCTTATCATGTTTTAGGAATGAGTGATCATTTTAAACGAAGTGCAGATAAGCAAAATAAAATGTTGATGAAGCTATCTGAATTAAATGTTCCAATGATTGGAATTGAGCCACCAATTACAGTGATGTATCGCAAAGATTACTCACAAATGTTTGGTACAAAAGTGGACGTTAAATTAGTGCAAGAGTTCTTGGTTGAATATTTGGCAAAACAAGATGAATCAACAAAACCTTTGGGTAAAAAGTTCTATTTACTGAGCCATTGCATGGAAAAAACAGCTGTACCAAATGCTCCGAGTTTATGGAAACAAGTTTTTAGCCATTTTGGTCTAGATGTTGAGATCGTGCCAACAGGTTGTTGTGGAATGAGTGGTACTTTTGGGCATTTAACGAAACAAGTTGAATTATCAGAGCAAATTTATGGTCAATCTTGGAAAGTGAAGATTGATGGTATCGAAGATAAAACTCATGTGATGGCGACAGGATTTTCATGTCGTACGCAAGTGGATAGATTCTCTAAGGTGACAGCACAACATCCAATTTCAGTTTTGGCTAAATCATCAATGCTAAAATAATCATTAGTTTATGAGTGTCGAGAGCATGGTGTAAATTTAATACGATGCATTCATAAAATAAAGCCCTAGATATTGTTAGATATCTAGGGCTTTTTATGGAAAATTGAAAATTATTAATGGAATTTAAGTATATTTCTCTATATTTTGTCATATATCAAAATATAAATTGTATTGTTTTACAATGAATATATAATAGCTTAATTACAAATATTAACTTTAATTTATAAAAATCAAAATATTAAGAATGATGCGTTAATAATTATTCGGAGATAAGCATGAAGCGCCAAAATTTATATATACAATTAGTAATAGCTCTAATGCCATTATTAATGGCACAAACAGTTAGCTCAAATGAGTTAAGTGGCTTTACACCAACTCAAGAACCCATTTTAAATTCGCCACAACCTAAAGCAAATATACAAATGGTACTCGATGACTCTGCATCTATGACTACTAGGGATGTTTATTTGTCAGAACATACTTATGAACAAGGCAAGCCTGTATGTAATGTTGATGCAGCAGCTGTTAGATGGGGAGCTGAACAAGCTAAAGAAGGGTTCTATAATCCTTTCCCTTCTCGCAATAGATATGTGCCATGGGATCCTGAAGCTGCGGATGATGATGGATTGATAGATGGTAAAGCAGAGCCACCTGCTTATGCTCGTTGTATTAGAGCATCGAGAGGGGTTGCTCTTAGTTATGTTGTACAGGAAGTTTTAAACCGATATCGTGATAAAGCTTATGTTGGTGCAAATGTGATCAATAAACACGGTAATATTTTGCCTGATGGTAGAGTCGGTGGGTTGATTACTTTACCTTTACAAGATTATGGTGCTGATGAACAAGAAGATTTTGACAAAAAATTAGCGCCTTTATTGGAAGTAGTTGAAAATCCATCAGGTGTTACGCCTACGGGTGAAGGTTTATATCATGCTTTAAAAATTTTACGTGGTGGTGCTGTTCCATTGAATGCTGGTAACCGTACTGAAGGAAGGGCACCCAATCGATTTTATCCATATTATCGTTACGAAACACCATTAAAATATCGCTGTCAGCCTAGCCATATTGTTAATATGAGTGATGGTTTTGCTGGTAGTACGACAGTGCATGGTATTTTTACAGAAGATTTTCCATATTTATCCGAAGTGAAAATTAATTCTAGGGAGAATGATTTAATTGTGGGTGGTGTTAATCTTGTATATAGGTCTTCTATAGCCAGTAATTTTCGTGATATTGGACGATTAACAGCAGCACTTGATTTACGAAATGCTTCTAAGCCGATATGGAATGAAGCAACGAAATCTTGGGATGAGAAAAGAGTGGATGATGCAGGTAAACCTTGGAATGATCCTATTTTTTCTACAAAGATGTCTGTAGTGATGAATAGTATTTCATTGGGATTAGATCCACAGGCCGCATCATTTAGAAATTTAGTAGGTCCATCGGGCGGTGTGAGTCTTGGTTTTGATTCAGGTAGTAGTAGCAATCCTGCTGAATATACTGCTGAAGATTTATTGGGTGCTTTTGACTCCGTATTTTCAGATATTATCCAAAGTTCTAGTAGCACATTGGCGGTAAATGATAGGGTTTATGCAGACGTTTTACCAAATAAAGTTGAAATGAGAAATGGTCGTTTATACTTGGATGGTAAATTAACGGATATCAGTAAATTAGGTGCTATTAGATATAGTACTAGTTATGGGTTTAATCAACGTTATGGCATTATCTCTGCTGTTGTACCATATTTGATAGATAAAACAGATTCAGAAGGAAATGTAACGGGAAAAGATGTTGGACTGTATGAGTTGTGGAACACAAGTACAACAATTAGACGCGGGCAAGGTAACTATGTGACTTTCCTAAATGAAGAGCAAGGTTATAAAAACTATCCGATTGGCACAAGATTATACAGAGTTCATACGGGGCGAGTTTTTTCAGCATTTAGAGATATTTATAGAGAAGCGACAGGTTTATCAAACATAGGCTATCACTATCATGTGCATTGGTTGTATGAATTTACTCGTACAAGTTTCCGTCCTTATGACTTGCGTCCAAGAATGACACCAATGGGTAGTATTACTAACTCAGACGTTCGTTTGGCTAATAAAGATATTCTTAATATCAATATTGCTCAAGATAAAATGTCTAGAACGCTAAGTGCAGAGATGGTTAAATGGTTGAAATTTAAAGCGCAATGGCAGCCTAAAAACTATATCGTAGTTGCTGATAACGATGGTTTTATCAACTTTATCAATGCTCAACGAGGATTGAATCATGCAAATAGATATAAAGGTGGCCAGAGAGATACTGCATATTTCCCACAAATTTCTTATCGTCGTATACAAGAAATCGCAGGTAAAGGTGAAGAGCCTACCTTAGTATTTGAAGGTCATACTAATTTAATGGACGCAAAAGTCTACCAAAAAGGTAGAGGTAACTATTTTGCAACATTAGGTATCACTGGCATGGGGGGCGGTGGTAAAGGTTTAGTTGGTTATCGTTTATTTGCATCAGAAGTGACTGCTGTGAATAACTGGATTGATAACGGGCGCCGACCAGGATTACCTGCAAGCTATAGTAATACGATTGATAAAGTGACTCCTTTATTTGAAATTAGTAATGAAGGAAAGGAAAAATATAGAACACCTGGTTTTGAAAACTTAGGTTATACATATTCAGGCTTTGAGTACTTTAATCGTACGATTGTGAAAAATGGAGAAGTACAAGGACAAGCGGTAGCAGTATTTGGTAATGGTTTTGGTACTGAAAAATCTACAGTTTATTTTATTGATGCTTATACTGGTGAAAAATTAAATGAGGTTATTTTAAATCACAATGGTGGTGGTGCAGCAACACCATCTATCGTTGTAGCTGCTGATTCTGCCGGTCAACGCATTGAGCGTTTATACATTGGTGACTATTCAGGATCAATGTATCGAGTAGAGTTTAATAGCCCAGACTTTACGGATAATTCTTCTATTCGTGTCACAGCATTATTCCAAGCGCCAAGAACTAATATTGGTCAATCAGCAATCTCGACTAAGCCATTGTTAGTTAAAAATGCTCAAGGACAGATGCAAGTATTTTTTGGTACAGGAATAGCAGCAGATAAAACACGAGATCGTGGTGATAACTCTCAAGTGTTACACAGTATTTATGGTATTACGGATCGTGATTTATCAAATCCTGCATCATTTGCGACAGCTGATTATATGAAGAAAAACTCTGGTATTAGCTTATTGCCATTGTTATCGGTTAATAATCTGAATCGTGGCGATGTTCAATATGATCAAGGTGTGCAAATTGATTACAACCAAAAAAATCGTTATGAGATTGATATTGTGACTCCAGTAGATCCAAATCCAAATAATTCAGTCAGCACTAGATTAGATGGTTGGTATGTACGCTTAAATGCAGATGGAATGAATACAGGTGAACGTATTATTCAAGATCCTAAATATGATGGAATTAATAGAAGTATTATTTTCTCAACTTGGGGTGTTATCGAGCGTGATGAGGTTAACGAATTAGATTTATATGACCCATGCTTACGAGATATCTCTTTCGGTAAAATGTTGGCATTTAATGTTTCGACAGGTGCTGCTGCTATTGGTGGTGGTAGCGGTGGGTTGAGCAATATTGGTTCTGTTGGTACTGCACCTGGCGGTCTTACAGGTGACTTAATAGGATCAGCGCCTGAAGATAATAGCACGACTTCATTAGAAACTTTAGGTGATGATTTAGTGGCTGAATTAATCAATATTGTGGGTGAAGGTGATAGCTCATTGTATAAAGGTGATGATTCAGTTGGTGCGACTTGTGAAGGCACAATTGATGGTGAAGGCAGATGTGTGATTACTGAACAGCGTAAACCTGTACCAGGGGTTCCATTATTGAAACATCGAGTAAATATTATGAAAGTGCTATAAATATCAGCTGATTATTGAATTTTTAAAAAGCCCGAATCATTTATTAAATGATTCGGGCTTTTCTTTAGATGCAAATAAAAATTATTCTCATTGTCATATCTTTGTCATTATCTGTTGATTTAATACTGAGATAAATTAATCGAGGATTTATCTTATGAAAATGAAATCAGCAATTATGTCTACATTACTAACCACTTTATTTTCAATGGCTTTGGCAAATGAAACATTAACAATTTATACAAGTCAGCCGAATGAAGATGCACAACAAACCGTTGCTGCATTTGAAAAAGCTAATCCTGATATTAAAGTGAGCTGGATTCGTGATGGAACTACAAAGTTAATGGCACGTTTACAAGCAGAAATGGCAGCAGGTGCTGCAATGCCTGATGTTTTATTGATCGCAGATAGCGTGACGATGGAAGCTTTAAAAGAACAAAATTTATTAGAAGCTTATCAATCCAAAGAAGCTGCACCATATGACAAACCATTGTATGACCAAGATGGTTATTACTATGGCACAAAACTGATCACGACAGGTATTGCCTACCATCAGCAAGCACCAATTCAACCCAAATCATGGAAAGATTTAGCAAAATCTGATGTAAAAAATATGGTAACAATGCCAAGCCCATTATATTCAGGTGCTGCATTGATTCACTTAGCAACGTTAACGGATGATCCTGCATTAGGTTGGGATTATTACAACCAATTAAAAGCAAATGGCACAATGCCACAAGGTGGTAATGGTGCTGTTGTGAGTGCATTGGCTTCTGGTAGTAAAGGATACGGTGTATTGGTTGATTATTTAGCCATTCGCGAGAAAGCAAAAGGTGCGCCAATCGAATTTGTATTTCCTGAAGAAGGTGTGAGCATGGTAACTGAGCCTGTGGCTATTATGAAAGGCTCTAAAAACACTGAAGCTGCTCAAAAGTTTATTGATTTTGTGATCTCTAAAGATGGGCAAGAATTAGTGTTACAGCAAGGCTATTTACCTGCTCATCCTGATTTACCTGTACCTGCTGGATTCCCTCCACGCGATCAAATTAAATTGATGAAGTTTGATGCAGAAAAAGCATTGAAAGATTCAGAAGCTAATAAAGAAAAATTTAGTGAGATATTCGGAGCTCAATAAATGCGAAAGTCTTTAAGTTCTCCAATGTTGAGAAATGCACCGCCTCAAGGATTATTTTGGGCACTCATTGGGGTGGTTGCATTTCTCAGTGTTTTGCCGAGCTTACGGCTATTAGTGTCAGCATTCATCGATTGGGATGCTGGCAGTGATAGCAGTTTTTATCGAGTGATCAATAAAAGCAGCACTTGGACAGCGTTATATAATAGTTTATATACGAGTTTTTTAGGCACAATGATTTCATTATTATTGGGCTCGATATTCGCATTTTGCTTAGCATTGACCAATATTAGACGAAAAGGGTTATGGATTTTCCTTTTCATGTTACCAATGATGATTCCGCCGCAAGTGACAGCATTGAGTTGGCTACAACTTTTTGGCCCTAGCAGTATCATCTTAAAATCATTAGGTTTTACACCATCATTTGGTCAGCCTAATCCATTGCATTCAGCTGAAGGCATTGCGCTTTTATTAGGAATTCAACATGCACCTTTAGTATTTTTGACGCTAAGAACGCAATTATTAAATATTCCACGTGATCAAATTGAAGCTGCGCGTTTAAATGGTGCAAGTTTATGGCAAGTGTTGTGCCACATTATTTTGCCATTGTGTCGAACTGCACTGATTGCAGGAGCGGCAATTGCTTTTGTATCAGCATTGGGGAACTTTGGGATTCCTGCGATGCTCGGTATTCCAATTTCTTACTTTGTATTACCAACTCAAATTTATCAAACAATGGCATCTTTTAGCGATACGATGCTGAATGAAGTCGCGGCATTATCAGTATTAATGGGTGTATTAGCCATTTTTATTGTCATGATGCAAACGCGCTTACAAAATAGATATGCTTTGCCGCTAGTGGGGGCATCAGGAAGATCTTTAGATTTTCAATTAGGACGCTATCGATTATTGGTGGAAGGATTATTAATCTGTCTATTATTGATGATTTTAGTTGCGCCATTATTGGCACTGATCGCAACTTCATTAGTGCCAACATTGGGTGTGCCACTTAATCTAAAAACTATCACCTTTTCTGCTTATCAAACAATGATAGAGAGCCAAAGTGCAACATGGCGAGCATTACTCAATAGTATGTTGCTATCAGTTTCAGCCTCAATTGTGTTGATGTTTTTAGCCATTCCATTGGCATATTTATTTGTACGATTTCCAAGTAAAAAACTGCATGTGTTGCAACAAGCGATAGATATTCCATACACATTGCCAGGTGTAATTCTAGCAATTGCATTCATTTTACTGTTCGCAAAGCCTATCCCGATCATTGAGTATTCTTTGTATGGCACATTGGGCATTATTTTTATCGCATATTTAGCAAGATTTTTAACCATTTGTATCAAGCCTGTTCACAACAGCATGCTGCAATTGGATCGATCTTTAGAGGAAGCAGCCGCTTTAGCAGGAGCAAGTTTTCATCAACGCTTATTTCATATTATTTTACCGCTATTAATGCCCGCAGCTTTTGCAGGTGGTTTATTAGTGTTTATGACAGCAGTCAATGAGCTAACTGTATCGGCACTTTTATGGAGTGCAGGCAATGAAACATTGGGCGTGATCATTTTTAATTTAGATGAAAGTGGCAATAAAGTTTTAGCATCAGCAGTATCGGTAATGGTTGTGGCTTTGGTGGCAATAGTGATGCTGTTATTAAATCTATTGGGGCGTTATTTACCAAAAGGAGCAATCGCATGGCAGAATTAGTATTACGCAATGTGACAAAACAATACGAAGATCAAACAGTTGTTCAAGATTTAAATTTAATCATTCCTGAAGGTGCATTTACAGCTTTTTTAGGCCCAAGTGGTTGTGGTAAAACGACGACTTTACGCATGTTGGCAGGTTTAGAACATTTAAGCTCAGGACAGTTATTTTTAGGTGGGCGATTATTGGCAGACGCGAATTTACATACGCCACCTGAGCAACGCAATATGAGCATGGTTTTTCAGTCTTATGCATTGTGGCCGCACATGACGGTGGCTGAAAATATAGGTTATCCGTTAAAAATAGCTAAAATTAAAAGTGCAGAAGTACAGCGCCGTGTCAAAATCGCATTAGATGTTGTGGAGTTGGGGCGATATGCCAATCGTACACCACAAGAATTGAGCGGTGGGCAACGTCAGCGTGTCGCTTTGGCCAGATGTTTGGTGTCGAATCCTAAAGTGGTATTGTTGGATGAGCCATTGGCAAATTTAGATCGACATTTACGAGCCACAATGGAAGAAACTTTCAGAGAGTTTCATAAGCGCACAGGTGCCACATTTGTTTATGTGACTCATGATCAAGCTGAAGCGATGTCTTTGGCAACGCACATTGCAGTAATGAATCAAGGCAAACTATTGCAATGGGGCACACCGAATGATTTGTACCAAAAGCCAGAGAACGATTGGGTGGCTTCATTCATTGGGCAGGGATCTATTCTTGAATTACCACTATCGCGTGAAATTGCAGGGCAGAAAGCATTGACTAAAAACTGTTTTCAACCATGGAATAGTGATAAAAATTTAGGTGCAATCCGTCATAAAGTTCTAGTAAGACCACAGCATGTGGCATTGAGTGATGAAGGAATGCCAGGAAAAGTCACTAAGGCAATTTATCAAGGTGAACGATATTTGCTAGATATTCAGTTAGAAGATGAACAAACCATAACTGCATTTCACGATGATGCTGTCGATTTGGGCAGTATTGTGAAAATGCAATTCAAACAAGGTTGGGCACTGACGAATGGATAATGTAGACATAGAAATTCTGAGCGGTTTGGGTGGTAAAGATCCTGCTGCAATTTTGATCAAAACTGAATATCATCACATTTTATTGGATGCAGGTGGTGTATTAGAAGATGATGCACCGATGTGGCAAATGCCTGAACGAGTGGATGCTGTATTTTTAAGTCATGATCATTTTGATCATATTGGTAATGTTCACAATATTCCCTTGAATACACCGATTTATTGTTCAGAAGTAACGGCTAATTCATTGCCAGATCATGGTTTACGCAATATCAATATATTACCCATTAAAGGCACATTTCAATTGGGTAATATCCTTGTAACAACAGGGGCAAATGGGCATGCGTATGGTGGCATGTGGTTTCATTTAGATTGTGGTGGCGGTATTTTTTTTAGCGGAGATGTAAGTTTATCATCACTTCTATATCATTTTGATGAGCCACCGAAAGCTAAGCTAGCACTTTTGGATACATCGTATGGTTTGTATGATGTTGAGCAATCCACATTGCGCCATTTATTAAAAGCAGGCTTAAAGCCGAAAACATTATTACCTGTTCCACCTTCTGGTCGTGCTGTTGAAATAGCATTTTGGCTATTAGAAGAAGGAGTGGCAGATATAGCTTTGGATGAAGAGTGCCAACAGTTTTTAATGAAGATGATGAATTATAACGATGGCAGTCTGCATGAAGGCATTTCGAAGAAGCTAGAAAGTTTGCAAAGCCAATTAAGTGAAATGAATGAGGCCAACTTGCCGAACATTATATTGGCAGGACATCCTGATGGAAGGCAGGATGAAACAGGGCGATTGAGAAAATTGCCTGAGTTTAATCATCGCACAATATTTACAGGTTATTGTGATGCGCAAGGAAGGGAAGAGTTACAGCGCGGAGAAGTGGATTTTTACCGTTGGAATGTTCATCCCACATTACAAGAATTGAAGAACATCATTCAAATTTTAGGGTGTGAAGTTGTTGTGCCATTATTTTCTGAGATTTGTGATCCGTTACAGTGGGCTAAAGCTCTAGAAGTGAAAATCCTATTACATTCGCACATTGTAATTGAGTCAATCATAGAGCCTAATTTTATCGAACAAAATAATTTTTTAGAGAGAAAAGTATTAGCATGAAATTGATGAGGAAGCCGTTTATCTTGATTCGACACGGCGAAACAGAATTTAACAAAAATCATTTGATTGGTGGAAAGACAGATATTCCATTGACTGAAAAAGGTCGTGAGCAAGCAAGAGCAGCGCAAGAGATTGTGTCTAAATATAATTATGATGTGATTGTGACGACATCTTTGATTAGAGCAAAAGAGACAGCAGACATTCTATTTCCTGATTTACCTAAGGAAATTATTGCGGATCTGCGTGAACGTGATTGGGGAAATTTTGAGGGTGAATCTCAGCAAATACAGCCACCTTATGAAGAAACACCGCCGAATGGCGAAGCTTGGGAAGATTTTTGTAAGCGAGTTGTGAATGCTTTGAATGATATTTTAACTCGATATGAAGCGCCGATCATTATTGCTCATTCTGGGATTTTTCGTGTGATTCAGCAATTAGCAAAAGGATCGCCTTATGGTGCGAGAGTGGGCAATGTTGAGCCATATTATGTCTGTGCAAGTGATGAGAATCATGATTGGCACGTTGTATCATTGGTGGAATTGGAGAAAAAGACAGCATGAGTCAAGAGTGTGTAATTGTTGATGTGGATGGAACATTGGCAGAATTTAATCCAAATGATGTACAAGATTGGGTGTTGGGTGCTAAAAAAGATTGGGTACCATTTTTAGAGTTTATGGCAGATGCGCGCCCGATCGCAGAAATTAAACGATTGGTCGAAATTTTAAAAACTTCAGGACAAACGATCATTATTTGTAGTGGCAGACCTGATAAATATAAAGGCTATACAGTTGCGTGGTTAGAGAAAAATAATATTCCATTTGATGCCGTTTATTTGCGTGCTGAAAGCGATGATTTAATTGCTGATGAAGTGGTGAAACAAAAATTATTAGATCAAATGCATGAAGATGGTTTGAAACCTTGGTTGGTTTTGGATGATCGTAGTGATGTTGTTAATTTTTGGCGTGAAGCAGGATTGTGTTGTTTACAGTGCGCACCAGGAGATTTCTAGAGTGATTAAGATAAATAAAAAGCCAGCGATGCTGGCTTTTTTTATTGATCAGATTCGCTGCGAGAATGAAGCTTATAACGATTGCCTGAAGCAATAAATTGTGCAAAGCTGATGAGGTTATTGTTGCACCATGTTCTGCGGGTAATGTGTAGACAAGGATCACCTAGAGATATTTCTAAGTGTTCGGCTGTTGTATCAGTCGCTGCAACAGCTTCAATAGTGTGTTCCATTTGGCTCAAGCCGTAATTTTTTAATAAATATCCACTTGGTGTGATATTTAAAAAATCTTGCTCCATAAAATCAGGCACAAAATTAGGGTTGATATAGCGTTTTTCTAAAAGCAATGGCACTTGATTTTCATAATGCACAATGTGGCAAAAATAAACTTCAGAACCTGTAAAAACACCTAAGCCAAATGCAGCTGATTTATTGGCAGCAATTGCTTCTTTTTTTAAAATTTTCACGCTATGAATATTGCCACGGCTACGAATTTCTGCAGCAATATCTGCGACTTGAACAGGTGAAGACTCAGATTTCTGTGCAGTGACAAATGTACCTTTGCCTGGAATTCTTCTCAAAATATTCTGCATTGTGAGTTCTGTAATGGCTTTATTGACCGTCATACGGCTAACGCCAAATTGCTTGGTTAATTCTAGCTCCGTAGGAATTTTAGCTCCTGTTGTGTATTTACCAGAAGCAATCGCATTCAGAATGTAGTTTTGAATATTTTTATAATGAGGAGTGTGCGCGCTCATAATGTCCTAGAAAACGGTTGATATCTAAAGATGACGATCGATGACTATAGCAAATATTTAATGGACTGACTAATCATCAGAATAAAGGAAAATTGCTATTGATGTAAGTCAATTATGTTATGCTTGTTAAAAATATAAGTACAAAAAAATGTAAAATTAATTGTATATACAAATTATTAATAAATAGTTTGAATAGTTAAAGATCAACAGTAAAAAAGTTAGTAAAACATATATATACAGATATAAAAATAAGTAGTTCAAATAATATAAAAAGATTTCAGAATTCACATCTAACAAAAAGGTATGACTGATTATGAAGGAACTCAAAATACTTTCCCCTACAGCCATTTTAGGCTATGGATTTCCTGTTGATTCATTCCAAAAAGGAATGGCAGAGCAGCCAGATGTTGTTGCTGTTGATGCAGGTTCAACAGATCCTGGACCATATTATCTTGGTGAAGGCATATCATTTACAGATAGAAATGCTGTGAAACGAGATTTAAGTTTAATGCTTAAAGCCTGCATCCAAAATAAAATTCCCTTAATTATCGGAACAGCAGGCGGAAGTGGTGCAAAGCCACATTTAGAAGAGCATTTAGAAATCATTTTAGAAATTGCGAAAGAGCAATCATTAGAGTTTAAACTCGCAACTATTCCTTCAGACATCCCTCAAACAGTCGTTTTAGAAAAATATAAAAATAATAAAATCACTGATGTGACTTGTACACCACCTTTAACTGAACAAGATATTTTAGACAGCAGAAACATTGTGGTGCAAATGGGAATGGAGCCAATCATCAAAGCTTTAGAACAAGGTGCAGATGTGATTTTGGCAGGTCGCTGTTATGATCCTGCAGTGTTTGCTGCATTGCCTGTGAAGCTAGGTTATGACAAAGGACTTGCCATTCATTTGGGTAAAATTTTGGAATGTGCATCCATCGCTGCAACACCAGGTAGCGGCAGTGATTGTATGATGGGATATTTAGGCGAAGATTATTTTAAAGTTAAGCCATTAAATCCTAATAGACGCTGTACAACAGTATCAGTTTCAGCTCACACATTGTATGAGAAATCAGATCCATTTTTATTACCAGGGCCAGGTGGAATACTGAATTTAACACATTCGGTATTTACACAAGAAGATGAGCATACTGTGATGGTAAAAGGCTCTGTGTATGAAGAAAAACCTTATGCATTAAAATTAGAAGCCGCGAAGCATGTTGGTTGTAGAACTGTATCCATTGCAGGTTCAGCTGATCCAGTCTTAATCAAACAATTAGATGAAATTGTCGCGGGTGTAAAAGAGCGCACAAAAGATAATTTCTCAGAAACATTAGATAACTATTATTTAGATTTTAAAATTTATGGTTTGAATGGTGTTTCGTTATTTGAGCAGGAAAAACAGTTGCCAACAGAAGTGGGAATTATCATTGAAGCTGTTGCCAAAACACAGGAAGAAGCAAATACGTTATGTAGCTTTGCAAGATCGACAATGTTGCATTTTGGCTATACAGGACGAATCGCAACGGCAGGTAATTTAGCATTTCCATTTTCACCTTCAGATTTTAAAGCAGGAAATGTGTATGAATTCAGCTTATATCATTTGATGAATGATGTTGATCCATTGGAATTTTTTCCTGTCACTTTAATTGAAGTTCGTTAGGGAGTCGTTGTATGAAATTGTATGAACTTGCCGATGTCATCAGAAGTAAAAACTCAGGACCGTATGAATTAACATTTGACATGATCTTTAAGTCAAAAGATATTTTTGAAGCACTAAGAAAAAATAATGAAATTACAAAAAGTGCATTCGCGTATCAATATGGTATTCAAGAGAAAGACGTATTAAGCATCATTTGGTCACCCCCTTCTAATGCGCTTAAAGTAACGATTAAACGTCCTTTAGGATCAGGAGATTTAGGTGATAAAGATATTTATGGTGCTCAGCAACATGTGCCTTTACTAGATTGGGAACTTTATTACGAAGAAGTGGCAAATACTCAATTGGCTGGTAAAAATGGCAAAAAAATTGTGCTAGGCGTTATTGGTGCAGATGTGCACTCTGTCGGGAATAAAATTCTAGACTATGCAATCAGTGAAGCAGGATTTGAAGTCACTAACTTGGGTGTAATGGTGACTCAAGAAGAGTTCATTAATGCGGCGATTGAAACAGAAGCAGATGCCATTTTAGTTTCCTCTTTATACGGCCATGGAGAACTGGATTGTCGTGGTCTTCGTGAAAAATGTGTTGAAGCGGGCTTAGAAAATATCCTACTTTACGTTGGCGGGAATCTAGTAGTGGGTAAAGTTGATCTACAAGAGGTAGAACAGCGTTATGTAGAAATGGGATTTGATCGTGTTTATTCAAACAGAAGTAAAGCATCAGATTGTATTCGTGATCTTAAAAAGGATTTGGAGATTACATAATGCAATCACACGTTTTGTTGGCCGATTTTGGAAGTACTTATACTAAGTTAACTTTAGTGGATCTTGAAAAAGAAGAGATTATCTCTTCGGCTTTAGCTCCAACGACCATTGAAACAGACATTATGGAGGGCTTTGAACGTGCTTTTTCACAATTAAAGCCTTCTGTGAAATTTGATGCATTACAGCAAACTTTTGCAGCAAGTAGTGCAGGTGGTGGCTTAAAGATCATTGCTTCAGGATTGGTTCCTGAGCTGACTGCAACTGCGGCAAAAATGACTGCTTTGAATGCAGGTGGGAAAATTATTAAAGTTTTTTCATTTGAGTTAACGGATCAAGATGGTGAAGAAATTGCAGAAGCAAAGCCTGATATTTTATTGCTGACTGGCGGTACAGATGGCGGCAATAAAAAAATGATCATGGAAAATGTTCAGAAAGTTGCTGATATTCCGAGTGAATTTACCGTGGTTTTGGCATGCAATAGAACGGTTGTCCAAGAGGCTAAGCGGATCATTGAAGCTTCAGGTAAAAAAGTGGTGGTGACTGAAAATGTCATGCCGAAACTTGAAGTATTAAATATTGAGCCTGCTCGTAATATTATCCGAGATCTTTTTTTGGAGGATATTATCAAGTCAAAAGGCCTATCGCATGTTGAAAGCTTGATCGAAGGTATTTTGATGCCGACACCATCGGCGGTAATGTCTGCGGTTGAATTGTTATCGAAAGGTTATAAGGATGAAGTTGGACTGGATAATACTTTAACGATCGATGTTGGTGGTGCGACAACAGATGTTTATTCTGCAACTGAGGGTTTGCCAACTAACGCTAAAATTATTTTAAAAGGATTTAAAGAGCCGTACTTAAAGCGCACTGTCGAAGGTGATTTAGGCATGAGGCATAATGCTGACCACATAGTGGATGAAGCGGGCATCAGTGAAATGTCTAAATTAAGTAGTATGGATAATGAACAAATAGCATCAATGTTGAGCAAAATTAAACTCAATCCATCAATGGTTCCAAGCAATCAGGCAGAAGAGTTATTGGATTGTGCTTTGGGAAAACAAGCGATAAAAATAGCGGTAGAGCGCCACGCTGGCAACCATGAAGTGCTATATACCATTGAAGGTGCGACCATTGTTCAAGTTGGTAAAGATTTAAGTGATGTTAAATATATTATCGGCACTGGTGGCCCTTTAGTTCACTCGAAAGATCCGAAAAAATTATTAGAAGAAGCGATGTATAACGCTTCAAATCCGACATCTTTACGACCTAAAAATCCAAAGTTTTTACTGGATCACAATTATGTTTTATCAGCGATGGGGTTGCTCGCAACTCATTATCCTAAAACGGCATTAAGAATTATGAAAAAAAGCCTACTGGAGATTTAAATATGTTCAAATCTAATCAATTAAATTACGACCAATACAAAAAAATTCGCGAAGAAATCATAACAGGCTGGCCAACAGGTGCGGACGTAGATTTTGAAGAAGCTGTGAAATATTTAGAACAAATCCCTAATTCAAAAAACTTCTCTGCCAAATTAATGGAAGCAGATAAAAACAAAAAAACTTTAGCACAGCCAAGAGCGGGTGTTGCATTACTGGAAGAGCATATTCATTTATTACAATATTTAGAAAAAGAAGGTGGTGCAGACTTATTGCCATCAACGATAGATAGCTATACTCGCCATAATCGTTACGCTGAAGCTCAAACTGGCATTGAAGAAAGTCAGCGTTTAGGACGATCTATGTTGAATGGTTTCCCCGCGGTGAACTATGGTGTTTATGGTTGTCGTCGTGTTACTGAGTCTGTGAATGTGCCTGTTCAGGTGCGCCACGGTACGCCTGATGCACGTTTATTGGCAGAAATAACATTGGCAGGTGGTTTTACTTCTTATGAAGGTGGTGGGATTTCATACAACATTCCATATTCCAAAGATATCTCTTTAGAGAAAACCTTAATGGATTGGCAGTATGTTGACCGCTTAGTTGGCTTATATGCAGAAAGAGGCATTACGATCAATCGCGAGCCATTTGGCCCATTAACAGGTACTTTGGTTCCTCCTTGTATTTCACATTCAGTTGCAATTATTGAAGCATTATTGGCAGCAGAACAAGGTGTAAAAAATATTACTGTAGGCTATGGTCAATGTGGAAACCTAATCCAAGATATTGCAGCGATCAGAACATTGCGCAGTTTAACTAAAGAATTCTGTGATGAAGCAGGATTTGAAAATATGGAAATTTCAACCGTATTTCATCAGTGGATGGGCGGATTCCCAGGTGATGAAGCAAGATCTATGGGGGTAATTTCTTGGGGAGCAGCCGCTGCGGCTTTAGGCGGTGCAACCAAAGTAATTGTGAAATCACCACAAGAATCATTCGGTATCCCAACGATGGAAGCCAATGCCGAAGGCATTAGAGCAACTAAACAAGTATTAGCCATGTTGCAAATACAAAAATTTCCAATTACAGCAAAAACATTACTAGAAGAGATGCGAATCATTACCGCGGAAACACGCAGCATTATGCAAAAAGTATTTGAACTAGGGAATGGTAATTTATTGCAAGGTGCTGTGCGTGCATTTGAAGCAGGAATTATTGATATCCCATTCGCACCAAGTAAGCGAAATGCAGGTTTAATCTTGCCAGTTCGAGACAATGAAGGTGCTGTAAGAATTTTAGATTTTGGACAATTACCATTCCCTGATGATGTTCGTGATTTCCATAGAGAACGAATTGATATCCGAGCGCAAAATGAAAATCGTAAAGCAACTTTTGAAATGGTTGTAGATGATATTAATGCGGTTAGTAATGGTGAATTAATCGGTCGTCCTAGTGGCTTTTAAATAATAAAAAATATAAAAGGAATAAGGTTATGAAAATCGTTGATGTCGTTTGTTCCGCAGGTCGTACTGGTTTTTACTTTGATGATCAAAAAGCTATTAAAATGGGCGCAGAGCAGGATGGTGTACGGTACGTTGGTAAAGTCGTCACAGAAGGCTTTACCGAAATTCGTCAAGCAGGTGAATCTATCTCTGTCATGTATGTTTTGGAAGATGGGCAGATTGCATATGGTGATTGTGCAGCGGTACAGTATTCAGGTGCAGGCGGGCGTGATCCATTATTTTTGAGAGTAACCTGAGATATGATTTTGTAAAAAATATTGAAATATAATCATACAAAACAGTACTATAAGTGATATATAAATATAATATTTTTTTATAATATCTGTAAAATATATTTATATTTTTTACAGATATTAGATACCTTGTAATTTTGTAAAATTACAAGCTTACTTCTAAGGATCAAATGAAAATCAAATCATTTATAATGTCAAACGGAGAGCTTTATGCTGCTCTACTTGATGAAAGAGGCATTCCCTTGCCATATCAAAATTTATTTATAACTAAATACTATCGTAATCAAGGTAAAGCAAGCAATACATGCCTTGCTGCCTTCGAGCATCTAAAGTACCTTTCTGAAATTTGCATTTTTTTAAACATTGATTTAATTAATCGTTTTTCATCTGGTAACTTTCTAAATAATTCTGAACTTGAACTATTAGGTATGTATTCAAGAATGACTGTACATACATTCAAGTTAGAAGCAAATAAAAAACAACTTAAAAAAATTCTTAGCTTAAAAAAAAACTCTCAAAGAATAGAAACCGCTAGAGCAAGTATTGTACACAATGATGACAAGTACGATATTTCCTTACACACATCTTATAATCGTCTTACAACATTTGCAGCTTATATAGAGTGGCTGGAGGAGTACTTATTTCCTTCAAAAAAATCTCAGAGCTATGACTTACTAAAAGCTATGCGCCCTAAAGATATATTAAACAAAAATAACTTCGATCCAAATAATTTCCGCTCTCTAACTACAGATCAAATAAAATCTATTATTTCAATCATAAATCCAAACTCACAACTCAATCCATGGAAAACAGAAGAAATTCGTTATAGAAATCAATTGATAGTATTAATGTTTTATCATCTTGGATGTCGTAGAGGTGAACTACTTCGTATTAAAGTAGCAACTGACAATAATGAATCGGATATTAAGAAAAATTCATCTGGAATTACAGTATTAACTATTCGTAGCGGCATCGATACAAATGATACGAGAAAAGCTAGACCACAAAATAAGACTTTAGGACGAGAAATACCTATGTCACAGTCTCTTACAGAGTTATATGAAAACTATCTTATACATTACCGCTCAAAGGGATACTACACAGAATATATTCCATATCTATTCATAACTCATAATTATAAAACTAAACGTAACTCAGCCTTATCATTAGCTACAATTAACAAAATTTTTCGAGAAATTTCTGATGTTGCTGGTTTCAAAGTTGATCCTCATTCTCTAAGACATACATGGAACGATCGATTTAGTGCACATGCAGACCTTCGAATTGCCAAAAATCAGACTACTGAAGCTAAATCTGAATCAGATAGAAGAAAATTAATGGGGTGGTCACATAATTCTACTCAAGCTCAACACTATGCTAAGCGCCACAATACTAGACGAGCTATAGAAATTGGATTACAACTTCAAAACTCATCTGACAATAATACATAAAAATAGCTTGAATAAGGATAAAATATTTTGAATCAATTAATTAGAGAAAAATCGTTTACGCAACGACATGACAATGAAATATATATTTCACACAATGGTTTTGAGTTTAATTATTCAAAAAACAAATGGATTTTAAACAGAAACATCACCCTAAATATATCTTGCCTCAATTTTTTTGATACACCTCTTAACCGTGACATTCGATCCACGCTGCTCAATTTTGCTATAAACCACTCGGCAGACCACACCAACAACATTTTGAAATCAATAATTTTTTATAAAAAGATAACGAATCAATCTAAGTTTTCTATAGAAGGTTTTATCTCATTTAAAAATTTAACGCCTAAAAAAAACTGGTACAGAATATCTATACTCAGAACTTTTATTTATCAAATGAAATTTTTAGGATTCGCTCAGCAAATAGACCCTAATTTATATCCTCTTTGAGCTATGCTGAAGAACTTAGACACTAAAACTTGGTAATATTACCTAAAAAACCAAGGAACAATTATGACAATGA
>CANRJJ010000032.1 GCA_947630895.1 uncultured Wohlfahrtiimonas sp.
GAGAGAGTTGCCATTATATGGATTCTTTCTTTTCTGTCAAATTTTTTTTACGTACTGGATGATAATTTAGCAATTTTCTGCTGCATTCTAGAATCTTTGTCATAAATATCCGATCTATAAACCGTCTTACCATTAGCATCTACCGCAGTTGTCATGTAAATAGTATAAACAGGAAATCTCATATCTTCTTTTAAACGAATTGTCTTCTCTGTATTGCCATCATATGCTTTCTTAATCTGATCAACTTGCCAATTTTGATCTTTTAAGAAATATTCAGCCAATTCAATTGGGTTTTCGATTCTGATACAACCCGAGCTAAATGTACGCTCTGTTTTACCGAACAAGCTTTTTTGTGGCGTATCATGCAGATAAATCGCATGCTCATTTGGGAACATGAACTTAACTTTCCCCAAAGCATTGTGATTACCAGGATCTTGTCTTAAACGATACGGAAAGTTATTAGTATTGTATTGCGACCAATCAACCATTGTAGGATCGATTTCATGCCCATCACGATCTAATACTCTAATTTTAGAACGCGCTAAACGCTCTGGATCTTTCTTTAGCTGCGGCAACTTATCTTTAACTGCCATAGATCTTGGCACATGCCAATACGGTGCAAATACTATGTGATTCATAGGCGCCATAAAAACAGGTGTCGATCTTTGCGCCATACCTACAATAGTTTTAGCCCTAACAGTTTCCACACCATCTTTCACAACGTAATACTCAAAACTTGGAATATCCACTACGAGATAATGTTCACCTAGATTCTTTGGCATCCAGCGCCATCTTTCGATATTTGTTATTAACTGCGCCAAACGATCTTCTTGTGTTTTATTTAACTCTTTCTGTGTTCTTGCACCCACAACACCATCAGGCTCAAGCAAATGAGCAGATTGAAATGCTTTTACAGCAGTTTGGGTATCTGCATCAAAGAGCTTTTGATCTTTTTTACTCGCATCCAAATATCCCAACTCAATTAATCGATTATTAAGCAATCCCACTTTATCATTCTGATCTTTAAGTGACATTTTCCCACCGACAGGCATTGTGGTTTCTACTTCAGCGAAATCCGTGGTATCTAAAACATCTTTTAAGCTATCAATCAATAACGCATATTGTTCATGCTTTGGCTCATACTTTGTAATTGCACTTTGAAGATCATTAGCACCCATGATTTCTACTAACGCAGCAACACTGTCAAACTTATCTCTTGGCAACAACCATCCCTTCTGCTCAATAACAATTAACTCTGGCTGCCCCACTGCAACATCACGCAAATAGCTCAAAACCGCATCTGTCATTAGCAAATCTTGTACTTGTTGATCTTCTAAGCTTTTCTCATTTAAAGCATCTAACTCTTGAATTTTCTTTATATGATAATTATCTGGAAACAATCCTTTGTAATTACTTGTTTCCAAAACATTCAATAAATTCTTTGCCAGAGCTGTAGCTTTACCATCTTTTTGCCACACGAATAAAGCATCTGGATTATTGACATAAAAATCAGCATAAAATTTCTCAATATCCCCTTTATTAGCACGCAATACATTTTTATTTTGCTGTACTAAATTTTTCACTAGATTTTGTGAAATATTTACTTGAGGAACTAAATCAGTACTAGCTAAAACCATTGGTGAAGCTAGGGCTAGAACACAGAACAATATAGTTTTTTTCATCATATTTATAATCCAAAGATAGCCTCTATTGAAGCATGTTATTATACGCTCATTTTATGTTTAACGGTTATTATACATGTCACAACAATCTAATGTTTTTACAAAAGCTACCGCCATTAAACGAATTTTAGCCTTCATTTACGACTTATTTTTAATAATTCCACTAATGATGCTCGTTGCGCTATTTTGGCTTCCACTCAATGGTGGACTAGCAATTGAGCCTGATAATGCTCTTTACCCATTAATGATTTCAAGCACAACAATTTTAACGCCAATTCTCTTTTACAGCTACTTTTGGTACAAAGGCGGACAAACGCTCGGCATGAAAAGTTGGAGATTAAAAATTGTCAGTGTAGATGGGCGTGCTTTGACTAAAAAACAAAGTGCAACTAGAGCTGTATTGCTCATTCTGTCATTTGTATTAATTTTAGTAGGATTAAATACTGCATATCTCGTAAATTTTAAAATCCAGGCTTTTATTCCTTTAGCATTCGCATTGATCGCTCTACTTGGTATGTGCCAAACATTTACCAGCAAACGTACATCACTTGCGGATTATTTAGCAAAAACGAGAATTATTCAGTTACCAAAACTTGAAAAATCAAAAGGGTAGCCACATTATGTACCTGTCGCTATTTCTTGCTTTTGTTTCGTGAAGTATTAACTGCTACACTACAAAATCGAGAGATTTACCATCATATTTATTTAATTGGAGAGTTAATAATGGCTTATACATTACCTGATTTACCATATGCACATGACGCTTTAGAACCACACATTGATACAGAAACAATGCATTTGCATCATGACAAGCATCACAACACTTATGTAACGAATTTAAATGCTGCAATTGATAAATATCCTGAATTAGCTGGCAAATCTATCGAAGATTTAATTTCTGACATGGATGCTATTCCTGCAGATATCCGCGTAGCTGTTCAAAACAATGGCGGTGGTCATGCTAACCACTCATTATTCTGGGAAGTTATGGCTCCAAATGCAGGCGGCGAACCTACTGGCGAAATCAAAGAAGCAATTGAAAAAACTTTCGGCAGCTTTGATGCATTCAAAGAAAAATTTGCTGCAGCTGCAACAACTCGCTTTGGTTCAGGCTGGGCATGGTTATCAGTAGATAAAGATGGTAACTTAGAAATCTCGTCTACAGCTAACCAAGATTCTCCATTAATGGTTGGTAAAACACCAGTATTAGGTTTAGACGTTTGGGAACATGCTTACTATAAAAAGTTCAGCAACGTACGTCCTGATTACATCAAAGCTTTCTGGAACGTTGTTAACTGGAATGAAGTAAACAAACGTTTTTTAGCTGCTAAATAATTTAGCTTTCTACATAAAAGACTTAAAAGCCCAATAAATATTGGGCTTTTTCTTTATGCATTCACTAATCTAGCGATATTTTGTTCACCCAGAGCTGGACCAATACTCATACCCAGACCTGTTTTCATAGAAACTGCCGTAACATTTTTATGTGCTTGTATTACTGAATATGGTTTTCTATCTTGAATACTTTGCTGACCAATCCACCTTTCTTTGACTTCTAATTCTAAATCGAGTGTTTCTTGGGACAATTCCAATAGCAATGATTCAATACCCCCATTGTCAAAAGGTCTTTCTTTTTGCGCATATTCATGAGAATCACCAATAATAAAATCACCATCTCTCGTAGGTGTAATCAATAAATGCACACCATGCTTCACATGTTCTGGATAATCCATTTCAATTGCTGTTTGCAGCATTTGTAATTCGGGCACATCTCGAAATGCTTCATAATGCATACAACTTAAACCCGTATTAATCGCATGTTGTAACTTAAATGGCGTTTTCGGTTTTACTTTTAACATCAACATTCGACAAGGCAAAGTTTGCTTGGAATCTGACATATCAGAAGTCAATAATTCATAATCCTGCCCTGAACAAATAATAATATGTTCAGCATGAAATTCACCTTGCGTTGTGTGTAATCGACCATTGTCATGATCTATTTTGAGCACCAGTGTAGAAAACTTCATCACAATATTGGATAAGTTCGATAAGTAACTAATTATTTTCGGCATAACATCTCTTGAAAAAACAACCTGATCTTCTTGCCCATGCAAAATGGCAGGATAGCGCGCAAATCTACCACCATATAATGCTTTCATTTGTTTTTGACTGAGCAATTCACAAGCATAACCATACTCTTTTGCTTTTGTCGCGCTAAAAGATTCTAATACAACTCTTTCTAGCTGATTTCTAGCAATAACAAGCAAGCCATTACTTTTTTCATCAATCTCTGTATGACCAAACCACTCTTTCCAGATATCTCGGCTTTTTTTGGTCAAAGCTAACATCGAGCCTTCTTTTTGACCCGTAACAGATCCTAAGCCAAAATTTTTAATAGATGCTCCCCAAGGCGTATCTGTACGCTCACAGATCAAAACGCTTAAACCTCGTTTTACTGCCGCATATGCATGACTTAATCCGATGATTCCTGCACCGACAATGGCAACATCATACTTCATGAAAATAACTCGCAACTTATTAATCCGCGATATTCTATGCTTTGATTATGTCAAAAATATGACGAAACAAAAAAGCCGCACTTAAATAAGTGCGGCTTTTTATTAATTTATGTAGTAATTACTCTTCGTGCATGATTTGTAATACTAATGTTTCGATATCTTCAGCAGGGATATGACCATTAGGAGTCATAGGAACAGCACCCCAAACGCCTGAACCACCAACTGTTACTTTTTCAATTAAGAAATCAACAGCGTTAGGATCATCTTTGTATTTTTCATAAACATCATCATATGATGGACCGATTAATGTTTCGCTTTGTTTGTGACAAGCCAAACAACCGCTTTGTGAAGCTAATTCTTCATCAATTTGTGCAAATGCTTGTGTAGATACTACACCGAAACCTAACAACGCTAAAGTTAAAACGTGTTTTTTCATTACGACAACCTCTTTATCAATAACATACAAAACAGAAACCTATACTAAGGCTTTACAATAGTAGGTTATATTAACATTTTTAATTCCATTTTCCCTAACATTTATTTTTTCGAAGGTCTGCGCCAGTTTTGAATCTGACGTAAAGTCGCCCTCGTTAACGCCAAAGCACCAGCAGTAATTGTAGAAGAAATTACGCTGCCCGCCCCGACAGTTGCACCTTTTTTAATTTCAACAGGCGCAACTAAAGCACTATTAGAACCTATGAAAACATCATCCTCAATAATTGTTTGATGTTTATTCGCTCCATCATAATTACAAGTGATCGTCCCTGCACCAATATTTACATTCGTACCAATTGTCGCATCACCTAAATAAGTTAAATGATTCGCTTTCGAGCCTTCACCCAAAGTCATATTTTTTGTTTCAACAAAGTTGCCAACTTTACTATTTGCTCTTAATACACTATTTGTACGCAAGCGAGCATAAGGTCCAATCGAAACATTTTCACACAATAATGAAGATTCAATCATTGAGTAAGGATGCACAACAACACCATCAGATAATTTTGCATCTGTAATGTTTGAACCTTGTCCGATATGAACATTATTTCCCAATGAAACTACGCCCGATAAAATCACATTAGGTTCAATGACAATATCCTGACCTTTTAATTTAATTTCACCGCGTATGTAAACACTTTCAGGTGCAATCAACGTAACACCTGACAACATTAGCTTTTTACGCTGTTGATTTTGATAAATCGCTTCTAATTCTGCCAATTGCACACGATCATTCACACCACGCAACAATGTAAAATCACCAGCGACTGTTTGAATCGTTAAATTATTTTCTAAAGCTAACTTCACAACATCTGTTAAATAATATTCTTGTTGCTGATTATCATTGCTTAATTTTGGCAATGTTTCTGCCAAGACTTGGCTAGAAATTGCGAACAGCCCACTATTTACTTCTGTGATTTGCTTTTGTTCAGCATTCGCATCCTTTTCTTCGACAATCGCAACCATTTCATTGGCTTCATTGCGGATAATTCGCCCGTAGCCAAATGGCTGATCTGCTTCTACCGTTAGCCAAGTAATATTCTGATCATCTACTTTATCTAACATCAATTGCAAAGTTTCAGCATCAATTAATGGTGTATCGCCATATAAAACCAAAACATTGCTATCAGGTAAAATTTTAGGCATAGCATATTTCATCGCATCGCCTGTACCTAAGAATGTTTCTTGCTCAATCCAAGTGATGTCTGTTTCATTCTTATATGCAGCTTGTAGTTTTTCACCTTCATGGCCATAAATCACAATTAACTGTGCTGGATTAAGTTTTCTAGCTGAAGCTAATACATGAGACAACATTGGCTGCCCACCAATTTCATGAAGAGGCTTTGGTAATGAAGATTTCATTCTCGTGCCTTTACCTGCTGCCAATATAACGACTGATAGCGCTTTCATACATCCCCTTTATTGATTATCAATTCAGCCAAATATTACACTAATTTTTTAAAATATAGATATTACTGCATAAAAATGCTTGAAAATCTAAAAACAGCACCCGATACTATCAATTCACAATAAAACAGCTAAAGGAATATATATGTCTTCCCCACTTCATAATCGTCATCTACTCACTTTGTTAAATCATACGCCTGAAGAGATTAATTACTTATTAAAGCTCGCACATGATCTCAAAGCAGCGAAGCGACGAAATGAAGAAGTTAAGCATCTTTTAGGTAAAAATATCGCTTTGATTTTTGAAAAAACATCTACTCGTACAAGATGTGCTTTTGAAGTTGCAGCTTATGACCAAGGTGCTCATGTAACATATTTAGATCCTGTTAGTTCTCAAATCGGCCATAAAGAAAGCATTGCGGATACCGCTCGTGTATTGGGTCGTTTTTATGATGGAATCGAATTCCGTGGCTCAAAACATTCAGTAGTTGAAGATCTTGCGAAATATGCTGGTGTACCAATTTTTAATGGTTTAACTGATGAATTCCATCCAACACAATCTTTAGCCGATGTATTAACCATTCAAGAACACACTAATAAACCAATCAATGAAGTTAAACTCGCTTACGTTGGTGATGCTGATAATAACGTTGCCATTTCTTTGATGATCATTGCAGCTAAACTAGGTATGACTATTCACTTTGCGGCACCAAAATCACTATGGCCAAATCAAAAATTAGTGGATCAATGCCAAGCAATCGCTAAAGAAACAGGCGCAACAATCGCGTGCTTCACAGATCCTAAAGAAGCTGTAAAAGGTATTGATTTCATCTACACAGACGTTTGGGTTTCTATGGGTGAAGCTAAAGAAATTTGGGCTGAGCGCATTGCGTTATTAACGGATTATCAAGTGAACCAAGCATTGATCGAAGCAAGTGCAAATCCTGATGTGAAATTCTTACATTGTTTGCCTGCATTCCATGATGATAAAACAACGGTTGGCGCACAATTAATTAAAGACTTCCCACAGCTTAAAGATGGCGTAGAAGTTACGAACGAAGTGTTTGAAAGCAAACATTCGATCGTTTTTGATCAAGCTGAGAATCGTTTACATACGATTAAAGCAGTGATGGTTTCATCATTGTCATAAATTCAGTATCATTCGCACTATAAAATTGCGATAATCCTCACTTTATTTCCACAGCCAAGGAGCTTCTAGTGTTAAAACATCTACTTACTTGCGCAAGTATCACAATGCTTGCATTTCAGGTTTCTGTTGCTAATACAGAAGCGACTGCTAATGAAACTCAAGCTGAAAGCGCAGCGCCAATCTACGTAGAAATGGTAACGAATAAAGGCAATATCACTTTAGAGTTGAATCCAGAAAAAGCGCCTAATACAGTTGGCAACTTCGTTCAATACGTTGTAGATGATTACTATAATGATTTAGTTTTTCATCGCGTGATTCCAGGTTTTATGATTCAAGGTGGCGGTTTTGATAAAGATCTAAATCAAAAGAAAACACGCGCATCTGTGGATATCGAATCTAGCAACGGCTTAAAAAATGATAAAGGCACAATTGCAATGGCGAGAACAATGGATCCTAATTCAGCGACGAGCCAATTCTTTATTAATACAGTTGATAACGATTTCTTAAACTATACCGGTGCTACAAATCCTGGTTATACAGTGTTTGGTAAAGTGATTGATGGCATTGAAGTTGTGGAAACAATCGAACAAGTTAAAACGCAAAGACAAGGTCGCGGACATGATGATGTACCTGTTGAGCCGATCATTATTGAAAAAATGTCTTTGATCGAAAAACCAACGACTACGACAGAAACTGGCATGACTGATGCTGTGAATACAGCTCAATAACCATTTTCTTTAACATATTGTAATCATTAGACTTAAGGAGATATATCATGATTAAATTTCACACAAACAAAGGTACTTTTGCAATCGAATTAAACCACGATAAAGCACCTGAAACTGCTGCTAACTTTTTGCAATATGCAAAAGATGGTTTCTTTGAAGGTACTTTGTTTCACCGTGTAATCCCAGGTTTCATGGTTCAAGGTGGTGGTTTGTTACCAGGTATGGATAACAAAACTGATGGTCAAAGAGCACCAATCAAAAATGAAGCAAACAATGGTTTAAAAAATGTTCGTGGTTCAGTAGCAATGGCTAGAACAATGGATCCACATTCAGCAACTAACCAATTCTTCGTAAACACTGTTGATAACGGTTTCTTAAACTTCACAAGCGAATCTCCACAAGGTTGGGGCTATGCTGTATTTGGTGAAGTTGTAGAAGGTATGGACATCATTGATGCTATCGAAAAAGTAGAAACAACTTCTCGCCGTGGTCACAGCGATGTGCCTGCTGAAGATATCATCATTGAACGCGTAGAAATTACTGAGTAATTAGTTGATTATTAACTATGCAAAATCGTGAAGATCATATTGCTTATTTCATCAGTGATCTTCACTTGATTTCAAGCCGTCCGGAATTATCCGCGGCTTTTTTTAATTTATTGCCTGAAATTAGCAAAGATGCCACAGACCTATTTATTCTTGGTGATTTTTTCAATTTCTGGGCTGGTGATGATCTCTCGTCGCCATTGACCATTAAAATTAGTGAGGAACTTTCTAAGCTTGCTAATAATGGTATTCAAATCTATTTCCAGCATGGCAATCGTGATTTTGCCGTTGGTGAAAAATATGCTGCGGCTTGTCATATGACGATTATCCCTGATGTTTATCAGTTGCCTTTCGCACCTGAAATCATCGTATTACACGGCGATACATTATGTGTCCAAGATGTGAAATATCAAAAATATCGACGCATCATTCGCAATCCATTTGTTTTGGGATGCTTGCGATCATTGCCAAAATCTCTGCGTTATAAAATTGCAATGCGCTTACGCGAAGCCAGCAAAAAATCACATCAAAAATTACGTGACTCAAGAACATATAATATTGATGTTTCCGATAAAGCCGTTGAAGAATTGCTATCACAGTATTCTGCTTCAACTATGATTCATGGTCATACCCATAAACCAAATACACATCAACATCACAATGGTGTTCGTTGGGTCTTAAGTGATTGGGAAGAAACTGGTGATTATCTCAAGTGGAGCAAGCAAAACGGGCTACAGCGCCATACCTTTAATATTCCTGATATTGAATAATTATCCCTTATATTTTTAATATGCTATAAATATCACCTCATAATTTTTAAGCTAATACAGCGCTATTACAGAGGTAGACAATGGATATTATCGACATTATTAAATCACGTAAAACGTGTAAAGTTTATGATGCTTCTCGTTCATTTAATCAAGATCAAATCAATGCTATCAAAGCATTATTGCGCTACGCTCCATCATCGGTGAACTCTCAGCCTTGGCACTATATTTTGATTGAAAGCTCTGAAGCAAAAGATAAAATTCTGCCAGGATTCATGGAGTTCAATCGCCCTAAAGTTTCTGATTCAGCACTAACGGTTATTTTTGCTGTACGCAATACATTAGGTGAAGCTCATGTCGAGCTCATCACAGAGCAAGAAGACAAAGATAAACGTTTTGCGGATGAAGCAAACAAAAATACAGTTGCTGCTGGTAGAAGAACATTCATTAACTTAAATTCAGAAAGCCAAGAAGACTTAAATAAATGGAACGAAAAACAAGCGTATATCGCTTTAGGAACATTATTATTAGGCGTTGAAGCTCTTGGTATTGATGCAACACCAATCGAAGGCATATTACCTGCCGAATTAGATAAAATTTTAAATCTATCTGAAAAAAATCTTCACTCAATTGTTGCTGTGACTTTAGGTTACTCCAAAGAAGGCGCAGACTATAATGCGACTTTACCAAAATCTCGCCTACCTGAAGATGAGATATTTACAGTACTTTAATTTTAAAATCAAAAGCTAGCCATTATGACTGGCTTTTTTAAAATAATATGTTCAAACTATGTGATAACCTCCACAAAAAATTTAATTACAGGTAGATTATAACGATGAAAAAAATACTACTCATGCTATCTCTGTGCTGTTCCTCCATCGCTTTCGCAACAGGCCCTTCTTTAGTAGATGCTCGTATTCATCCTATATCCATCAATGATAATAATGAGCTGCTATATAAATATATCATTGCTGAAAACTCAACAGGTGCTCATAAAGATTACCCAATCATGACAGGCGTTGGTGTTTTTAAAAATAATGAATACACAGCTTTGACGCAAGAAATTATAGAGATCGATCCAAGCGTTAAAAACTCAGAAGCCGCTTATTGGGTCAAGCGTGGACAAAATGAAATGTGGTTTAATCAAGCGTGTGAGCAAGATGATTTAGTGGAAGGATTTACAGCTTGTAATACTCAACAAAATCTAGCAGATCGTTGGTTTACTTTGGCTGAATTCAAAGAAATATATGATATTGATTTGCTATCTGTGCCACATTTAACACTTAGCCCTAGCGATATTTATGCTTCAAGCAAAGATCGAGTATTTTTAGAATATGAATTTGATAACTTTCTACTTTTACAATTTAAAGTAGATTCTTGCTTCAATGATGGCTTGGCAACTTTAGTGATGCCAAACACCATCATGAATGATAATGCCAACGATCGAAATAGCTTAGATCCTATTCCCTTTGATTGCACGATTGCCTCCGCAATTATTATGAAATAGATTAAAAAAAAAGCGCCGAGTAGGCGCTTTTTTTTATTTTAACTGTAAGGTTAAATCTCCATCTTTAATAAAATTTTTTTGGCGCATCCACCAAGCCACAATTAAACTCAGTGCGATTGGTAAAAAAATATGAAAAATTAGAACTAAGAAAGCTGTTTTAAATGAAAAACCCATGGTTTCAAAAGCCATAAATTGACCAACCAAACCACTTGTGCCCATTCCTGCACCGGCTTTATTATTGATCATCTCAAAACACAATATTGCAATTGGTGCGGTGATTAATCCTGCAATCGTTGGTGGAATAATAATGTATGGATTTTTGATGATATTGCCTATTTGCAACATCGAAGTTCCAATGCCTTGCGCTATCGCACCTGAAATACCATTTTCACGATAGCTGATCGCAGCAAATCCGACCATTTGTGCGCTACAGCCAATAACTGCTGCCCCTGCTGCTACGCCATCTAAGCCTAACATAAAGGCCAAAGCAGCACTAGATATTGGCGCAGTCAATGCCAACCCCATGAGCGTTGCTACAATCATAGACATAATAAATGGATGCTGCACCGTTGCCCAGTTAATGGTTTTTCCAAGGTAATTCATTAATTCATTCAAAGGTATTCCGATCAACGTCGCACTTAATGAACCAATCACTAACATACTGAATGGCACCAATAAGATATCTAATTTCGTTGTTTGATAAATCAATTTGGTAATTTCAACAGTCATCAAAACAGCAAAATAACTCCCTGCAACACCTGCCGTTGTATTACCAAATGCACCTACAAAAACTGCGCCAAATAATAACAATGGTGGTGCTTTCAATGCCATTGCTACCGCAACACCAATGGCTGCCCCTACTATTTTGTTATCCATCGCAAATGAGCCAAGCTCAACAAAATATTGCAAAGATAATTGCGCACCAATCGTTTTAACAATTAACCCTATTAACAAAGATGAAAATAAACCGAGCGCCGTATAACTCAATGCATCAATAAAATATATGCGCGGAGAGCAAACTACACCCCTCTTCTTTAAAAACTCCAACATGGTGATCCTTATTAATCTTAATTAGGTTTTTGTGGCGAGATTATAGGCGTAGGCTTACTATCTGGCACCATATAAATAGTCTGAGATGGAAATGCGAAATCAGCACCATGCTTGTGCACAATATCGATAATCGCTAAATAGACTTCTTGCTGATCACCGAGCCACTCTGCCCAGTTTGTTGTTTTTGTAAAACAATAGATCATGATGTCTAAAGAAGAGTCCGCAAAATTATTAAAATACACCAACATGGTTTGTGTTTGGTCGATCTTCACATTGTTTTCCAGCATCGTGCGAATATCATTCACAATCACAGCAATCTTATCCGCATCTTCATAACGCAAACTAATTTCTGTTTGGATTCGTCGGTTCGTCATTCTGCCAGGATTTTCTAAGCTGATTGATGAGAATGCAGCATTTGGCACATACAACGGACGATGATCAAATGTCATAATTTTAGTTAATCGCCAACCCACTTCTACAACCGTTCCTTCAATTTGACGATCTGGTGAACTTACCCAATCTCCGATATTAAATGGTCTATCAAAATATAAAATGATACCTGAGAAAAAGTTACTCAAAATATCCTTACTCGCCATACCAATCGCGATACCACCGATGCCACCAAAGGCTAAGAGCCCTGAAAGACTCATACCAAAACGTTCTCCAAACAATAAAACTATCATTAAGTAGATTGTGATTTTGAGTACTCGGGTAATGATTTTCGCTGAAGTAGGATCACCATGTTTTTGAATTTGTTTCTCTTCTAATCCATTAATGATTTTAAATAATCTATTTAAAATGATAATGGCTATTAATCCGCTAGAAATTACTCTCACAACCATGATGGGAATGAATACAATATGAAAATCTACTAGCGCTAACGCTATATACTGCTGAAGCACTAAAACGATACCACACAGCACCAACGATTTAAAAATATTAGAAATGATGCCTAATTTTTTACCTTTATACTTTCTACCAATCCATGAAAATATTAGGTAAAGTATTAGGCCGAAAAGGATGATTCCTCCACCTATAAAATATTTTGTTAGCAATTCATCAGACATAAGCTACCCACATAAAAAATAACAGCTCATTTTACCTTGAGTTCTCAATTTTAAGACAAAAACCATAGTATTATTTTTATTGGCATTGCTTACATAAAAAATGCACTTATAAAGTTTTAATAAATTAAATAAAATATTATTTGCGGATAAATCACAAAGTTAACCTTTATTATCATTAATATATTTATAATATTATATTGCTTATTATAAAATACATTATTTCTTGCAATTCATATAAAATAAAGGTATTTATAACCCATTCGTAAACTAAGCCTTTTATATTATATCTATTATGCTGTTAATTTACGTTTAGTCTTCACTAATTACCCCCTCGAAACAGGGGGACTTTTTTTATTTCCACTTATTCGGTGAATAAGAAAACACAGGCAATGACCAATTCCAATTAATCGCCGCTAAACGTATGCTTAAACCAACTACAAATGAAACCGCCATATTGATATTTTCATCCACACCAAAATACTTCAAACCGAGATATAACAGAGCAACCAACAAAGAAACACTTGCGTACAATTCGTGTCGTAAAACCTGCGGTGTACGGTTACATAAAATATCTCTTAAAATACCACCACCCACGCCTGTCATCATCCCTGCCATAATTGTCACAACAACACCATAATTGTACTTAGGCTCTAAATTCAGTGCGACATTACAACCAATGATTGTAAAAGCGATTAAGCCCATTGCATCTAAAATTAAAAACATACGATTCAAACGTTGCATATATCTCGCAACGAGCATAGTTAATAATCCAGCTGAAATGGTTAATGAGATATATAAAGGATGTTGCGTCCATGAAATTGGATAGTTACCCAAAATAATGTCTCGAATGGTTCCACCGCCTAATGCTGTTAAAAACGCGATCAAAGCAACACCAAACATATCCATATTTCGACGGCCAGCAGCCAAGGCGCCCGACATCGCTTCTGCGATAATGGCAACGATATAAATATAAAACAGCACAAAAACTCCTATTGGGGATTTGCCCCTCCCTCTGTCCTTGGTACCTGAGAGTTTACACAGCTTTTGCTGCTTGCTCCTTCGGTGGAAACTTGGTTTCTCTCTCCAGTTGGCTTTATTATTGTACCGCAGTACATGTGCCTGAGCGTTTATGGGAGTTTGCGCCTTCGGCGGAGTTAGATCTCTCTCTCCTGCGATGCTAGCATTATACGACTTATCTTGATTTTGAACAGTACTGTGATTAAGGAAAATAATTATATATAACGATATTTATTATTCTAAACACTGGATTAAAAGAATTTATAAAGCACAATTTAGGCTTTTTATCAAATTGTCAATATTAGCATTTCATGCCTGACTATTTATTATGCTAGACTTCGTTCTAATTAATAATAATGCTTATAAATAAAACGAGGTCGATATGAAAAATTATCGTGTATTTAAAAAGTCTTTGATTATGAAAGGTATCATCTTATCTTCCATCAACATAGCAACCGCACAATTTGCACACCAACCGCCACCGAATGTTTTTGAGCCTTATCCCTCAAACCCCATCGGTATGCAGACATATATTAATAAAACCATCCCAAATATTGCATTGGTATTTGATAATTCCATTACAATGGAAATTAAGATGCGCCCTAAAAATATGGGACATCTTCCTTTATCAGATAAAATGCCCCGCCGAATAGATGTCGTAAAAGATGCATTTATTGATGTAGTTGCTGAATACCAAGGCATTCTCAACTTTACTTATGCAAATATTACAGACTATGCGCGTGATTTTCATTGGAAGAAAGATCCTTCTCAACCAAGTGGATATGATTTTGCTCCTTATCATGGTACTTCACATATTGAAGATTATACTGGTAAAGGCCCAAACATATTTCAATCTCCGCCATTTAGTGGCCCCAAAAAGCAATATAAAGATCGAACAGCAGGTACGGGAAGATATATCAGTAAACTTCCAAGTAGAGAACGAGCTGATGCCGTATTACAAAAAAAATTACCCGTCTCATTCGCTAATCCTGCTAATACACCATATCTTAACGGTGTTGTAATGCAGGAAGAAGCATTACCTAATACAGCAAGAAAGCTTAGTAATGATGTCAGAAATCGAGTCGGTCAATCTTTACTTGTACCATACCAAGATATGTACTCTCTGGATGGTGTTCCATATACTAATGCAAGAGCTGAAAATCATAAAAAAGCCTTAGATTTAGCAATCCGAACAACAGGACTACGCGTTGGCTATGTTCAAGATATTTATCCAAACTACGTAGAATATATGGCTGATAAAATTCGTTATCGTTGCCAAGAAACTTACATGATTATCGTAACTGATGGTAATACACTCACGAACTCTTGGAATCGCAAAGCCGCCCAAAAATATTTTTCTTTCAATAAAACACCTAATGACAAAGCCCAAATTGGCTTGCGCCCAAAATCAAGCACGCAAAAAGATGCTGATGGCTTTTATTTCAATGGCCCTGATTTCCCAGAACAAAATATTCGTAGTTATGCGATTGGGATAGGTACTAATCCAAGTAAATTTAAGCGATTTGAACAATATGGTGGTGGTAAAGCTGCGACTGCTACATATGCTGAAGATGTCAAAGACATCATGGATGCATTTATAAAAGATATGCTACCATCCAACATATTCAGTATGACATCTCCTGCAGGTAGCTTTTTGTATTCAAGCGAAACAACATCTATGCTTGTTGCAAATATCTTAACGGATACAAAAGGCTGGACAGGAGAATTATATTTCTCAAATGCATTTACACAAGAGCATAATGATGAGCATAGTGGTATAAAAGTTGCGAAGTACTTGCCTAATTATGCTGTCCATGTCGCTTCCACTAACCATGGTCTAGTAGATTTATCTAGCCAATCTGCTCGCAGCTTATTAACTCGCCAAGAATTAAATATAGAAAATAATATCTCCATTGATCATTACTTAAAATGGATCACAGGCTTTGTAACCTCCGCAGAAGTGGAAATTAATGAATATAATGAAAAAGGCAAAGAAGTCCCAGTAAAAACTACTGTGTACTTTGGTGATAATCAAAGCATTTTCTCAAATTTTAGAAATAGAAATTTGGAAGGCTTATCAGAAGCTCGATATCTAGGTGATGTTTTAAGTAGCTCTTTGAATATGATTGGAGCATTAGATACAAAAATTAAAGCCCCACAATATCTAACGGTTGGCTCAAATGATGGCATGTTTAAAGTTTATAAAGCCAATCCAGAATATGGGAATTTTTTAGGCATCAGCTATGAGCCGATTTTTGAAGAGTCTCCCAAAGAAGATGAGGATCCAATATTCAAAAAGGTAGACGAAGTAGAAAATTATGACGAAAACCCGTATATCTATAGCTTTGCTTATATTCCAGGTACTGCAAAAAAAGATAATGGTTTAACCGTATTACAATCCATGGCTTTGCGCTCAGCACCTACCTATAGTTCAGCACCAAGACCTGTACATCAATACAATGTTAATGGTGAAACGGCTTTCCGTACAACAAACAAAGGTCACACCTTTTTAGTAGCAACTTTAGGCCAAGGCGGTAAAGGAGCCTTTGCATTGAGTCTTTCAGGTACAGATGATTTAACTAAAAAACCTGTTGGTTTAGACTCACCTAAAGATGAATGGGTAAAAAATATACCACTTTGGGATACATCATCAACCGCATTTGGCTATGCTGCAAAAGATAGCGCTTCTCTTGGCTATATCTTAGGTAAACCCGTTATTGGTCGTATTGCAATCAATCGCGATAATAGAATTCCAGTATTACGCCAAAATGTAAAATATGCAGCCGTTGTACCTTCTGGGGCTTTTGGAGATCCAGCATATGCAGAAAAAGGTCCCACACTCTATATCTATGATGCCTTAGGTTTCGATGTAGGTACTAACGCAACAAATTTGCATGACAGAATGCCAGGTGCGCTGATTAAAAAAATTACTTATGAGATTCCACAAGGTAAAAGATCTCAATTTAAATATATTGATAGTCTATCTGAGCCTACGATGCTTGATCTAGATCTCGATGGTGTTATGGATGTTGGCTATGTTGGCGACTTAAACGGTAATTTATATCGCGTTGATTTACGTGGTGATAGACCTGAGCATTGGAAATTAGAATTAATTTTCGAAGGTGATCCATCTCGCCCTATTTTAAATGCGCCATCTATTTCTAGATTTAAGCAAACGAATGTTGTGATTTTTGGTACAGGCAGTTTAGCTCGCTCAACTGCTTATCAGAATAAAACACCTCAGTTTTTATACGGAATTATGGAAAATAAGAGCTTTACCAAACATTTTGAGACGCCTATAAGACATGATGATTCAAAATTTAATACACAAAAGCTTGTGAAATCCGGCAATACAGCAACAGTCTCTAATAACCGACCTTCATTACAAGGATTTATTGGCTGGAAATTAGAGCTGGGTACAGGCAATGATGTTGGTGAATCATTGGTTCAAAAACCAATTATTCTCAATGGCACAATATTCTTCCAAACGTACATTTTCCGAGATGAACAATCTGTAAATGAAAGCATGGCAGCAGATTTAATGTGCTATAGAACCCTAGATGCATCAGATACCTGGCTATACCAAATCAATGCACTAACAGGTGGCTCTTTAGATGAAAATTCAACATACATTAAAAACTTAGGGCAAAACACTGCTGGCAGTAAAAAAGAAGGCATCATTGATAAACCGATAGATTTAGTCGTTGCTAATATATCACCTGGTATTTCAAAAGATGGTGAGTTAATTTCTGGTAATGAGCCTGATAAAGATCTTAATCTTGAAGCTTCGACTGTTGATGATTTCAATCTTTCAGATGATCACTATATTTCTGGAGATGCATGTCATGCGATGCTAACCAATGGTTTAGAAATTGAGTGTCCAACTGTATTAATTAAAACAGTTCCTTTACAGCGTGAAAGAATCTCGATTATGAACATTCTATAAATAAACTGTAGATTAATAAAAACCGCCGTTAGGCGGTTTTTATTTTTTAACTATTAATAGTACTAAAGTACTTAATTAAAGAGCGATACAGCATCTCTGCGCTAATCTCATATCCCAAAGGCGTTAGATTGATATAATCACTCTCAGCCAATCCCTCAACATGCCAATTGGCGATATTACAATTGCCCCCCATTGACTTTTGCCAATCCCAATATAATATTTTTTCTGATTTTGCGACAGAAACTTGAATCATTTTCACTTTATCATACGATGTTGGAATCAACTCAAAACACTGCGGTTGAGGTAGATCCTTACGCACTAAAAGATCAGGTGGGCTCATTAACAAAATAGTCGCTTTAGGCAAAGCTTTTTTAATTTCTCTAATGTGTTCTTTTAAATTTCTACGAAATTTTTGTGCATCCAATCGTTCGCTAAATACATCTTTAGTGCCATATTCAACAATGACCAAATCACTATTTGCAACTTGTAAGCCTAATTTCCAATCATCCTGATTAACATTAAAAGATGAAACGATCGCGCCAGCTTGGTCACTTTTTTGTAACCATAAACCGTGCACAGCATTCATTTGATTCGTCTGAATTTGAAAAGGTACTTTTGTAATCGCATCAATCATTTTATTATCGCGACTCACTGGCTTTTCTAAAATACTCACAGGACCTGTTGTATCTTGAATCGCAACCTCATCACTATTTTTTACAATCGTACGAACATCCCATAGAGTATTTCGCCATTTATTGGTCGTAAATTTCAATCGGGTGATAAATTTATCATTTTTTGTGCCAATCGTATCCCACTGATATTCATCCCACTTTTGAGTACTGTTATAAGCTTCCGGTGTTACCCAGCCGATGCCTGCATTACCAAGCTTCTGCTGCATTAAATCGCGAAGTGGACCGATAAAATATTCTGTGGAAGTGTGCATTTCACCCACTTGTGCGATATTTAAAACTGCATTTTGATGGGATGAGATCTGCTTCATTTTATCTCGAACCAGCACGCTATTTTTAGAGCCAAAATCAACAACGCCATAGCCGTAATCAGCAAGAGCTTTTTGGGATCCGAACAATATTATTGCAATAGCTATCGCATAGCTTTGCTTTGCCACTAAATTCATTTATTTACCTCTAAAACCATCAAGCGGAATTTGCTTCATTGATCAGACATTTTCTTACATCGTTATTGATTCGCATACTTCTATGATCTTCCGTTGATGCATCTAGATGTTTAAATGAAATAACTCCTTCATTATTTGCCGAGTATTTTACTCGTATCTTTTTGAACTTCAAGAGGTTAAGCAAAATATTTAAGTCGTTACACATATAAAAATTTTCTATGATTCAATGAGAAAAGCTCGCTAATGGCGAGCTTTTCTTAACGACGATTATTCAGCTGAATACATAGCTTTGAGGTATTCCTCTTCATTTAGGCAGCTCTTATTTGCAAGAGCATGCTTCTCAAAATTTAAGATACCTTTATCATGTGCTTCTGATTTATCTAAGCATCCATCACCATTAGCATCTGCTTCAGCAAAACTATCGAGCTCAAAACTTGGCTCCACAGTTCTATATTGAACATCAATGACCTCTTCACCATCTTTGGTGTCTTTCACTGTAAAGATAGTTTCTGTGGATTGAGCAGCAGCAAAAGTTGAAGATATCAATACTGCTAAACCTAATACGATTGATTTTTTCATGTGTTCTCTCCTTAGATATATCCTTAACAATTTATAACATGAGTCTTACTCACTTTTTACAAGCGGATTTCAGTGTATTTAAAAATATACAAAAAATCACGCCTTAATATAATTATTAAATACTTTAAATATAAATTTGAATTAATACTTTTAAGACATAATCATTAACAATAATGATCTAAAAAAATTTTCTACTTATATAAATCCATAAAAATTTAATTCTAAAATATTCTTTCTGAGGAGGAAAAATATGAATGATCAAAACATTGCAGAACTCATTATAGAACAAGCTAATGACGCAATCATTTATGCAGATCTTAATGGCAATATTCAACGTTGGAATGCTACGGCGAGTCGCTTATTTGGATTTACAACAGAAGAAGCTTTAGGGCAAAGTTTAGATATTATTATTCCTGAGCGAGCCCGCAAAGCACATTGGGATGGATTTAATTTAGCTATCAAAAATAAAATTCTTAGATTATCTGGAAAACATGCTCTCACTAAAGCCTTACATAAAGATCAAGATAAAAAAATATATATAGAAATGAGTTTTGCTCTAATCCAAGATGATGAAGGAGAAATCATCGGTAGCGTTGCAATCGCTCGTGAAGTCATTAAAGACTAAATTTTTGTAGTAGCTCTGTACAAATCAAATTACAGACACAAAAAAGCCTGCTATTTAGCAGGCTTTAGAGTTTTTGTTTGGTACCGAAGGAGAGTTTATGGGCTGTATTTCAGATAACTCTACAATATCAAATCCATTGATATGGCTATATTTAAAGTAATTTATGATATAGCAAAGTAAGAACTGGTTAGTACTAATTTTGAACATAAATACATTGAAGCAATTAATATTAAAGACCTAATAAATATGCTAAATTCTCTGGATCATTCTCTTAATATCATCAACGCTTAATGTTTTATCTTTCTTTCGATGTGTTAGCGCATGACAATTGGCACACAAAGGAACAAGATCTGTTTCAGGATTAACTGTTTGCTCACCTACTGAAAAAAGAGGCTCTATATGATGAATATGAATAAATCCTTTTCCATATTCTCCGTAGAACTCTTCAAAATTAAAACCGCATGCTGCACATGTATAACCATGAATAGCAAGAGCAGCAGCTCTAAGTTTTGGATCTCTTTCATATCTAGTGCTAACAACTAAAGAAGATTTTCCTTCTACCCCGGATTCAAAATTTTGATTATCTTGTTTTGATAATGTTGTTTTTGTTTCTGTAATAGGACCGATGTTAGCCAAAGAGATAATATGCTCATAAGTATTATCATCAATTTTTCTTACACCATCTCTCCAATAGTTTTTTTCCTTATTCTTTGGAATTTTTTCTAAGTACTCATCATTTTTTTTAAATTCTACTGCTGCAATGAAAGGCCTAAAATTAACAATAGTAGCTAAAAACTCTTTACCGTCATTAATTGCACGAACATCACCAATCTCAGCGATACCAAAATAATGAGGCGCATTGCTTAATCGGCCTTTTTCAAAATTTTTATCTTTAATCTTACCTTTGTAATAAATAACTTTTTCACCGGTTAAAAGAAGATTTTTATATCTTTTAGGAAAATGGTAAACCTCGCCTGTTACATCATCCCATTGAGAAGTATCGTTCTCTACTATAATCGTTGGCATATCTATTCCTTGTTCACTATAGTTAAATATTTATTCTTTTTGAAAGACTATATTCAACCATTTTTCTTGTTTATCTGGTCGATTATCTATAGTAATCCACTGTTTCACTATCTGAATATTTTCTAATTGTCCTAACAATTCATCAGCTTGCGCCTCATTTAAATCAGTAAAAGAACGCTCATTCTTAATCCGATCTTGATCACCATATTTGAACGAAACATAACAAACACCATTCTCTTTTAAAGCCACAATAATTTTTTGTATAACTTCAGGTAAACGCTTGCGCTCACAATGTAACAAAGAGGCACATGCCCAAATACCATCATATTTATTTACTGAATCTAAATCATAAAAGCTTTTATGCTGAATATCTAAGCCTGTTTTCTCTTTTGCCAACTGAACTAATCTTTCAGAATAATCAAAAGCATCTACAACAAAGCCCATGTTTTTAAAATACAGTGCATCACGACCTGAGCCACAACCAATATCCAATATTTCCCCACTTTGCGGTATATACTCTAAAAATGGTTCATAAACATTAGTCATATCAACATCAAATGTATTCTCAACAAATTCTAATGCATGCTCATTATAGTAATTTTTCGTATTCATCTTTTTGGTTAATCCTAATGATTTAAAAACTAATGCCTAAAATTTCTTTGGGTTGCCAGGTAGCTTTACGTATCGTACAAGCATAATCAAAACGTTTTTGTAAAAAATCCTTTCTCTGATTTGGTGTTTTACCTGTTCTTCGAATAATATTTTCTTTTAACGGATGAGCACTTTCAATGAAGTATTCATTACGCTTATATAAGGATTCTATAAATTGATACATGGGCATATTCCCTGCTTTACCACCTGATTCCCATCTATTACATGCACGGCATGCTAATACTAAATTCCACGTTTCATTAAGCTGTAAATCATAGGTTGAGCCAAATTGAATAGACATTGGGATTACATGATCAACATCACATGTATTTTCTTGATTAGATTCAATGGATATTGGGCAATGGCAGTAAAAACATTTACCTTTCTGATAGCCATTTAACGGCTTTCTTACAGATGTTAGATTAGTCCGTAAATGTGAATGCATAAATGAATTATTAGAAACTGGCTTTAGATAAAAAAGTTTCTCTGTATCAACATCATATTGAATGATAATTTCATTTTCTTCACTCCAGGCTGATTCTACTAAGTTCCAACGACCCTCAATTTCTTCACTTAAATTACTAATATCTGGGCTGTCAAAAAGATTAAACAACTCATCAGTTAATATAATTCCTTGCTGTTTATTCTCTAAGCCTTTATGAAAAAATGGCGTTGCTTGTTGTTTATTTGGTAAGCGATGGAATGCATCTAATACATATTTAAATCCTTCAGCACGTACAACATTCAACATTTGATCTTCTGTGATTTGCTCATTGTTATAGAGCATCATTGCGTTCAGTAATTTACCGTTACTGGATCCACTTATCTGGCGCTTTCCACTCTTCACATGCTCTAATAAGTAATGCGCAAATTTAGGCGTTAAATCATCCAAAGTAACAAATGATTGATCACTATCTTGATAGCTTAATAATGCTTGAGCCAAAGAAAATTTATAGGTTGCAGTATTTGCACCTAAAAGATAAATAGAACGAAATTGTGTTTCTAATGTATTGTCATCGAATAGGAATTTATTACTCATTATTACTATTTAATATAAGTGACTAGAATTTCAAGTATACAGACATAATAAGCATAAAAGCCTCTTACTTAAAATTATTCCTGAATAAACAATATGTTAAATAGCAAAAACCCAGTCAAAGACTGGGTTTTTATATCCGTGGTACCGAAGGAGAGTTTGTGGGTTGTATTTCAGATAACTCTACAAGATCAAATACATTGATATGGCTATATTTAAAGTAATTTTAAATATAGCCAAATAAGAATCAATTGGTACTATTTTTGAACATATATCGGTCAGTAAAATTTTATAATATCTCAAATTATCGTTTGATGATTCTTAATCATTGGCAATATTAAAAACTATTCGCAATCCCTTTAAACTTCTCAATAAATGCTGAAATCTTTTGAAAAACATTTTGTTTCTTCGTTAAATATTGTGGATTCAATGGACTCATTTTAGGCAATGCTTCATTTAGCTCTGTGCCATTCTCACTTGCATATTCACGCTTTAATGATGTTGCAATATAGCGTTTGGCTGCTTCTTTATTTAAACCCTCAGAATCAATTAATTCTTCTGCCTCTCGTTTCAATTCAGATTTGGCATATTTGAAGAAAGTATCAATAATACTCGCCTTATCAGGAATTTTATCCATGTCTGTTTCATTGATAAAATCAACAATTAAGCTTTCTTTGGCTCGATTACCAAGGCTTGCACGGATTAAACGTCGCACCTCTTCAACCAGTTCAGCTTTAGTCTTAGTTTTCTTATTGTGTTCAAAAATCAGCTCTAAAATATAATCCAAATTAATTTCTTGAGACTTTAAGAGATCCACTTCAAAGACAACCTCATCCCAATCTTCTTTGACTTCACCTTGTTCAGCGCCTGCTTTTTCACGACGAATCCAGTCACGAATATCGTTATATGTTGAGCGATAATCCTGAACTTCTCGTTCTGATGGGGTAGGAGTGGAACGCATTCTTTCAATGTCTTCATCAGATAAATAATGCTGTTCTTTAAACTCAGCCACAGCTGCTTCATCCGTGAGATCTAGATCCTGCAATGCTTGTAGGCGTGCGTATTCATCATAGTTTTGAAGAATATTATCCACGCGTAAATATTCACCGAATAACTTCGCAAAGTCCTTTTTGTCCTTTTCTGTCACAATATCATCAGGATTTGGAAAACGTGATTGCAATTCTTCAACCACTTCCAAATAGCCTCGGCAAGCTTTACCAGTCACTGTATCGGTATAGCCTTCCAT
>CANRJJ010000033.1 GCA_947630895.1 uncultured Wohlfahrtiimonas sp.
TCTTTCGCTGCAAGCTCTGACGCCGAATAAACAGAAGCCCCCGCTTCACTCACTACGATTTTCTTTAAGTTCGGAATACGCTCACATAACTCTTGCGCTAATTTATCCGTCTCGCGCGATGCCGTGCCGTTACCAATCGAAACTAAGGTTAAGTTATGCTTTTTACATAAAGCTTCCAGAATGGCTAAAGCTTGATTCCATTGATTTTGTGGGGCATGAGGATAAATTACAGCGGTATCCAAAACCTTCCCTGTTTCATCCACGCAAGCCACTTTACAACCTGTACGTTGCCCAGGATCAAGCCCCAAAATTGCTTTATTGCCTGCTGGTGCCATGAGCAATAAATCTTTTAAGTTTTTCGCAAAAACTTTAATGGCTTCTTCATCCGCTTCATCACGCATTTGCCCTAATTGCTCTAAAGCCAAAGATAAAAACAACTTTGAGCGCCAACATAAACGAACCGTATCACTCAACCATTTATGCATATCTTTTAAGCCGAAGTATTCAGCAATCATTACTTGTGGCACTTCGACATTATTTTCAGGCAAGATTAAATCTACATTGAGTAAATCTTCCTTTTTACCGCGCAACAATGCTAGAGCACGATGTGATGGAATGGTTTTAATGGGTTCACGGAACTCAAAATAATCTGAATACTTAATCGCTGCTGCTTTTTTAGCTTCATCCACAGAAGCCACAATCACGCCTTCATCCCATACGAATTGGCGCAATTTACCCACTAAATCAGCTTGCTCAGACATATGCTCAATCAAAATGAATCTTGCGCCATCCAACACTGCTTTTTCATCAGCGAAACCAGCTTCACTGTTGATGAATTGCCCTGCCAAGGTTTCAGGATCAATATTCGGAGTTTCCGTTAAAATTTTCATCGCCAATGGCTCAATGCCTGCTTCACGCGCGATTTGCGCTTTCGTTCTGCGCTTTGGCTTATAAGGAAGGTAAATGTCTTCCAATTCTGTTTTGGTTAATGTTGTCTGAATTTTCTTTTCGAGCGCTTCTGTTAATTTTTCTTGTGAGCGAATCGACTCTAAAATTGTTTGTTTGCGATCTTCCAATTCACGCAAATACACTAAGCGTGTATCCAAAGTTCTTAATTGCGTATCATCTAGTCCGCCTGTGACTTCTTTTCGGTAACGTGCGATAAATGGAACGGTTGCTCCATCATCCAATAATTGCACCGCTGCGTTCACTTGATTAGCTTTAGCGTTAATTTCGCCTGCGATAATATCTACAATTGACAGCATATTTATTCGTATCCTAATTTTTATCAATAACGCTGGATTCTAGCAGAATTACAGCAAAGTCGCATAGCATGGTTATTTACCAACATTTTAAGCCGCAATAAAAAAGGATTGCCTAAGCAATCCTTTTCAATTCATTGACTGATTAAATTATTCAGCATTAGCCACTTCTGCATCCACTGGTTTTGGAATCAAGAATGACACAAAGAATGCCAATACTGTGATGCCTAAGCCCAATAACATACCGTTGAAGTAACCCTCTGTCGCATTTGCACTCAAGCCTTGCATTGCTGGTAATAACGCAAAACTTAAGCCAGCACCAATGTGGAAAGCTGCCGCATTCATGCCTGGCAAAAAGCCAGGATTATCTTTTGGTGACAAAACTACGCCTAAGCCATTCAGCATAATGTTCGCAGTACCTGCATAAGTAATTCCAACAAAGATTGTCGCCGCGATTAAGATTGCCATCGTTGATAAACCAAAATACATCAACGCCACAACACCAACAATGCTACCAATTAAACCAAAACGTAAAATGCGGTTATAACCAAACAATGGCGCTAATTTACCCATGAATGGCCCTACAGCCCAGCCAATCAAAGCATATGGTGCGAGTAAATAAATCGCTGTCGCGTTTGCAGTTAAACCGTAGCCAATCTCGCTGTTTTGCGCAAATGAAACCACTAAGCCATTAATGATGGCAAATACACCTGTCATCGTTAAAACTGTTGTCAGCAATAACGCCCATGTAGAACGTTTTTTCAAATCTGAAATCGTTACCAATGGGTTATTTACTGTTTTTTCAGTTTTCACGAATAAAGCAAATGAGATCAATGCAACGATCACTGATACTGCAACAATCGTTAAATCACCAGAGAAGTTCAATGCCGTTAAGAAACCAGCTAATGTCACAACCAAGAATAAAACGCCCAACCAGTCCATTTTAGTGCCTGCTGAAGGTTTAGATTCAGGAGCAAATTTTAAAATGAATGGCAATGTGATGATACCAACGGCTGCGATAAACCAAAACACAGGTCTAAAGCCGTAATGCGTCGCGATGTATCCACCTAAGAATGCATCAATCCCAGCAATACCGCCATTCACAGCTGTTACGATGCCCATTAAAATACCGTAGCGCTTAGGATCTTTCACTTCATGGTGAAGCATCAATAAACACAATGGCACAACAGGACCTGAAAAACCTTGAATGATACGCGCCACAAAATACAACTCAATATTTGGTGTAATGGCTGCCAATACGCCGCCAATCGTTGTAATCGCGATCAAAATAAACAAGATTTTTTGACGGCCAACAATATCACTCAAACGAGGGATGAAAATCGAAAACAATGCAGCAGACATAAAGAACGCTGTTTGCGTCAATCCAACGGTTGCTTCTGTTGTGTTTAAGCTATTGGCTATTGTTACCAATACTGGGCTAAGCATACTGGCATTCAATTGGAACGCCATACATGCCATCAACAATGCCACCATCAACGGTATGACATTATCCTTTTTTGCGACATTAGTTGTCATAATCAACCTCGCCGATGCGTTCTAGCGCATCCACTACTAAATCCCAAAAATACGTGTGATCTAAATCTACCGCAACTTGCGTGTGGCAATCTGGTGCAGGTGGGTTTCTGAAATCAGCAACAGTCATACCCAAAGTTAATGTGCCTGTTAATTCGATATCTACAGGAACTTTGCGCGTTGTCATCACTTTTGGATCAATCACATACGCAACAGCACATGGATCATGAACAGGTGGATAATCAAAGCCTTGTGCTTTTTTGTACATTTTGCCAAAGCATTCCAACAACTCTAAAACGAATTGTGAAGGTTTTGTGCCCACTGCTTTAATTTTTTCTACAACTTCAGGCGTAGCCAATGCTTGGTGAGTTAAATCTAAGCCAACCATTGTTAAAGGCCATTTTTCATTGAATACGATGTGCGCTGCTTCTGGATCAATGATGATGTTAAATTCTGCAACTGCGCTCCAGTTACCGACATGATAACCGCCGCCCATCAATACCACTTCTTTAACACGATCAACGATTTTTGGCTCTTTTCTTACAGCCATCGCGATGTTTGTTAATCCACCCGTTGGTACTAATGTTACAGTTTTTGGTGGATGACTCATGATTGTGTCGATGATCAAATCAACCGCATGACGAGAGTCTAATTCTAATGTTGGCTCAGGCAATACAGGACCATCTAAGCCTGATTCACCATGAACATCTGGTGCAATTTCAATTTCTCTCACTAAAGGTCTTGCACAACCTGCTGCAAAAGGCACACCAATGATATTGGCTACTTTTGCGATGCCTAAAGCATTTCTTGTTACTTTTTCTAAGGTTTGATTACCCACAACTGTTGTAACAGCTAATAATTCTATCTCTGGATTGCCATGTGCTAAAAGCAGTGCAATAGCATCATCATGCCCAGGATCACAGTCTAAAATTATTTTCTTAATCATACTAAAATCACCTTAAAATCTTGTTAAAAACGCGCCATCATACATTAAATTTTTGAAAAACTTAATGAATTAATGCAACAAAATTAATACATCTTTAAAAAATTATCGTTTAAATATTACTTTGAGAAATCATGAGCTAGATCAAAATCACTTGATTTTATATTGCAATTTCCAAAAAAAATGATATTAATAATCAGTTGCATTGACTAGTTTTAATGCACTTATCAAGAGTGGTGGAGGGATCGGCCCTAAGAAACCCAGCAACCTGAACCATGTTTAAGGTGCTAACTCCCACAAGCAGTTGCTTGAGAGATAAGAAGGATGGATTTAAAGCCAGCATTCTTGATAAACAAAGAGCGCTGGCTTTTTTAATGCAACAAAACTCAAAAATTTCACTACGATTTAAAGATTGAAGGAAGGGACTAAAAATGGATGATTGTTTGCGTCTGTCACAACTACTAGCTGAAAGAATTTTGATTCTCGATGGCGCAATGGGCACGATGATCCAAAAGCATAAATTGGATGAAGCGGCATTCCGTGGTGAGCGTTTTAAAGATTGGCATAAAGACCTTAAAGGCAATAATGACTTATTGACGCTAACGCAGCCTGAGATTATTTTAAATATCCATCGTGCTTACTTAGAAGCTGGTGCAGACATCATCGAAACCAATACATTTAACTCCACAAGTATGTCATTGGCCGATTATGGTATGGAAAATTTAGCCTATGAATTTAACTTAGAAGGTGCAAAACTTGCCAAGAAAGCAGCTGCAGAATTTTCAACGCCTGAACATCCCCGATTTGTAGCGGGTACACTTGGCCCAACCAGTAAAACCGCATCCATTTCACCTGATGTGAATGATCCTTCTTTCAGAAACACCTCTTTTGATCAATTAGTCACAGGTTACACAGAAGCCTTAAATGGCTTAATCGATGGTGGCGCAGACATCATCATGGTGGAAACCATCTTTGATACTTTGAATGCTAAAGCTGCTATTTTTGCCATTGAAACTGTCTTTGAAGCCCGCGGCATTCGTTTACCTGTGATTGTTTCTGCGACCATTACTGATGCTTCAGGCCGTACATTATCAGGTCAAACGACAGAAGGCATGTACAATTCCCTTCGTCATGCCAAGCCTTTTGCGATGGGTTTAAACTGCGCACTTGGCCCTGATATGTTGCGTGCTTATTTAGAAGAGTTATCACGCATTTCAGAGTTTCCTATTTCTGTCCATGCCAATGCAGGTTTACCAAATGCCTTTGGTGAATATGATTTAACAGCTGAAGAGATGGCTGAATCCATGAAATCATGGGCTCAATCAGGCTTAATTAATATTGTGGGCGGTTGTTGTGGCACAACGCCAGAACACATTGCAGCCATTAAAAAAGCAGTCTCTGCTTATGAACCTCGTAAAATTCCTGAGTTACCTGTTGTGACCCGCTTATCAGGCTTAGAAGCTTGTAACTTAGAAATTGGTAAATCTCTATTCGTAAACGTGGGGGAACGCACAAATATTACAGGTTCTGCTAAGTTCAAGCGTTTAATCAAAGAAGGTAACTATGCAGAAGCTTTATCCATCGCGCGTGAGCAAGTGGAAAATGGTGCGCAAATCATCGATATCAATATGGATGAAGGCATGCTCGACTCTAAGCAAGCGATGATCACATTCTTAAACTTAATCGCAGGCGAGCCTGACATTGTTAAAGTGCCGATCATGCTTGACTCTTCTAAATGGGAAATTTTAGAAGCAGGCTTAAAATGTGTGCAAGGTAAAGCAATTGTTAACTCTATCTCACTGAAAGAAGGTGAAGAGCTATTCATCGAACATGCAACATTGCTCAAGCGTTATGGCGCTGCTGCTGTTGTGATGGCATTTGATGAAGATGGGCAAGCTGATACTTATCAACGTAAAATCGAGATTTGTGAACGCGCTTATAAAGTTTTGACTGAAAAAGTCGGCTTTCCACCTGAAGATATCATTTTTGACCCAAATATTTTTGCAATTGCTACAGGGATTGAAGAGCATGCGAACTATGCCGTTGACTTTATTAATGCTGTAGAGTGGATTCGTAAAAATCTGCCTTATGCCCATATTTCTGGCGGTGTTTCCAACGTTTCCTTCTCGTTTCGCGGCAATAATTTAGTGCGTGAAGCGATTCATGCTGTTTTCTTATATCACGCGATTCAACGTGGTTTAAGCATGGGGATCGTGAATGCAGGTCAGCTTGCTATTTATGATGAAATTCCTGAAAAACTCCGCAATGCTGTTGAAGATGTTGTGTTGAATCGTCATTCTGAAGCGGGTGAAAATCTTCTACAAATCGCTCAAGAATACGCAGGCCAAGAAGGTAGCTCAGGCAAGAAAGAAGATTTAGAATGGCGTTCACTCCCAATTCAAGAGCGCTTAACTCATGCCTTGGTGAAAGGCATTGATACCTTCATCATTGAAGATACCGAAGAAGCACGCCAGCAATTTGCTCGACCAATTGAAGTGATTGAAGGTCCTTTAATGAATGGTATGAACATCGTGGGTGACTTATTTGGCGATGGTAAAATGTTCTTACCGCAAGTGGTAAAATCTGCACGTGTAATGAAAAAATCAGTGGCATATTTAGTGCCATTTATTGAAGAAGAAAAAGCCGCAAGCGGTGAAACCCACGAATCTAACGGTAAAATCTTGCTCGCCACGGTTAAAGGCGATGTGCACGACATTGGTAAAAATATCGTGGGTGTTGTTTTGCAGTGCAATAACTTTGAAGTGATTGATTTGGGCGTTATGGTACCTTGCCAAACGATCTTAGATACAGCCATTAAAGAAAATGTCGATGTGATCGGCTTATCAGGTTTAATCACGCCTTCTTTGGAAGAAATGGTTCATGTGGCTAAAGAGATGCAGCGCTTAGGCTTCACTAAACCATTGATGATTGGTGGTGCGACCACTTCCCTTTCTCATACTGCGGTTAAAATTGATCCTAACTACGATCATGCAATTGTGTACGTAAAAGATGCCTCTCGCTCCGTTGGTGTCGCTCAATCATTAATTAGTCCTGAATTGCGTGATAATTTTGTGGCAGAAACTAAGGCACTCTACGCCAATCGCCGTGAATTGTACTTATCTCGCCAGCAAAAAGTAGATTTAGTGCCGTTCGCAGATGCAAAAGCAAACCATGCGCCAATCGCCGCTAATTCTGTTAAACCTTTGCAAATGGGTGTGCAAGAAGTGACGGTTGATTTAGAAGATCTCGTGGGCACGATCGACTGGACGCCATTCTTCTCATCATGGCAATTGCACGGTAAATTCCCAAGAGTTTTAGAAGATGAAGTTGTGGGTGAGGAAGCTCGTAAAGTGTACGCTGATGCACAAGCAATGCTGAAAAAAATCCTTGATGAAAAATGGCTCACAGCAAAAGCAAAAGTTGGTTTATTTGCAGCGAGCAACGCAGGTGAAGATACTATTTTATATACAGATGACTCTCGCACAGAGGTTTTAGCGACATTGCATCATGTTCGCCAACAAACTGAACGCCCACAAGGCAAACCAAATCGCTCTATTGCTGACTTCGTTGGTACAGAAGATTATGTGGGTGCATTTGCGTGTACTGCGGGTCTTGGCATCGAACCATATTTAGAAGCATTTGAAGCAAAACACGATGATTATTCTTCCATTATGCTCAAAGCATTGGCAGATCGTTTTGCAGAAAGTTTTGCTGAATATCTTCATAAATTGGTGCGTAAAACCATTTGGGGCTATGCGCAAGATGAAACTTTGGATAATGAAGCTTTAATTCGTGAGGAATATAAAGGCATTCGTCCTGCGCCTGGTTATCCTGCTTGCCCTGAACACACTGAAAAAGGCACAATTTGGGAGCTATTAAACCCTGAAGAGATCGGTATGAGCTTAACTTCAAGCTATGCAATGTATCCGCAATCATCAGTATCTGGCTTCTATTTTGCTGATCCTGAAGCCATTTATTTTGGCGTAGGCAAAATTGGCCGTGACCAAGTGGAAGATTATGCAAAACGTAAAGGTTGGAGCCTAAAAGAAGCTGAAAAATGGCTCGCGCCAAATTTAGGCTATGAGCCCGATGATGAATAAATGATTCACACTAAAAAGCCCATCATTGATGGGCTTTTTATATTTAATTAAATGTGTCACATGCTTGTATGCTGCCTGTTGTGAAACCTCGATTAAACCATGCTTGGCGCTCTTTCGATGTGCCATGTGTAAAGCTATCAGGTACAACACGCCCGCCATTTTGTTGCTGTAAGCGATCATCACCAATCGCCGATGCTGTATTCATGGCTGATTCAAAATCGCCCACATCCATCAAACCTTTATCTTTCACATATTTACCCCAAATACCTGCAAAGCAATCCGCTTGTAGCTCTTGCTTCACTGATAATTGATTGGCTTGTTTTTGATTCATTCGACTTTGCGCTTCTCTCACTTGGCGATTAATGCCGAGTAAATTTTGAATATGATGCCCAACTTCATGCGCGATCACATAGCCTTGTGCAAAATCGCCACCGCCGCCCAAGCTACGTTTCATATCATTGTAAAATGATAAATCGATGTACACTTTATAATCCGCAGGACAATAAAATGGCCCCATAGCCGCTTGGCCATAGCCACAAGCTGTAGATGTTTGCCCTGAATATAGAACTAATTTTGGTGCTTGATAATTCTTACCTGATTTTTGAAATTCAGATTGCCATAAATCTTCTGTCATACCCAAAGCTGCCGCCGTAAAATCTGCCATTCTTTCTTCTTGTGGCGATGCTTTCGTTTGGCTTTGAGTTTGTACTTGTGGGATTTCACCATTTAATAACGGCGTTAAATCCACACCATAAAACCCTGCCACCAATACCACAACCAATACAACAGCACCTGCTTTCCCTTTTAATGGTATCGGTAATCGTCCCATTCCTTGTGATCTGCCAGATCCTCTTCGGTCTTCTACATTATTGCTTCGTCTTTCATTTTCCCAACGCATTACAGCCTCTTTTTTACTAATTAATGCCCACTATTTTTCTTCTAATTTTGTCGTATGCCCAATTATAAATATAGGTATAAAACAGAAAGAAGATTAAAAATCCAATTTCAATCATAAATGCTTCTACAAAACCGACTTTCAGCACATAAGCGATCATTGGCACGGTAAATAATACTAAAGTACTTTCAAACCCAACGGCATGCAATATGCGGATTTTGACAGGACGATCACCATTCACAAATGGAAAAAACTTATCGAAAATCCAATTAAACACAATATTTAGTAATAATGCCGTCACAGAAATTAAAACCGATAAAACACTCATCGATGACATTGGCTTATTTAAAATATAAATTCCGATTAAAATCGTAAATAGGATGGCGAAAAATTCGAACGTACAAGCATGAAAAATACGCTCTTTCAGTGATCTAGATGTTGACTGGGTCATTATTATTCAGCTATTAAATTATTAATAATTATGTATTATATGATAAAAATCTTAATATTAATCAGATACAACAAAATCAAAAAATATTATTACATGAGGAAATTAGATGAAGTATGCGTTGGTACTGCCTTTACTTTATTCGTTGGCTTGGAGCAATGAACAATATGTGATCACCGATTCATCTATGATCGACTTTGAAAATAACCACACGCCTGAATTAATGGTTGTTTATACATTACTGAATATAGAAGATACAAAAAATGGTTCTGCTCGCGAACTTTTTATCTATAAATCTACTGGCAATGGTCAATTAACTCCTTGGTTTCAGTCAAAATCAGCGATTTTAGCCACAGAAGCCAATGGCAGCGACCCCTTTATGGGCATAAGTTTTGACAATGATGTTTTAACCATCAAGCACTTCGGCGGTGACCGCATAAAATGGAACTATACTGATAAATATCGCTTAAAAGATGGTCAGCTCGTTTTAATTTCTCATCTTTTAAAATCATTTGATGGCGGCTGCCATTTCCAAGAGTTTGATTATAACTTAGTCACTGGTGCTGCGACTTACACTCAAAATAAAAGCCTAGAAGAGAAAACAGGCAACTGCGAAGCTGGTGTTAAAACGCTTCAAGCTTCTGGTAACTTCACAAAAACACAACCCATTACGATAGAAAAGCGTGGAGAGTTTGATCCTTATGAAATTATGAGTAAACTTGAGCGATTATTTTATCGAGAATAAAAACCATATATGAGAAAAACCTTAAAAGTCTTATTTTTTATTTCTGCCTGTACATCAACGCTGCTCAGCGCTTCCCCATTAAAATCTGATGAGTATGTACTATTTTTACCAAGCATTGCTTATATTAAAGATCAAAAACTACACATCGAAGTGGATGTTTGGGTATATGAAAAACAAAAACGACCAGGTTTTAATACTGTTTTAAGTAAATATATGGGTGTAAAAATCGCCGACTTACCACAGGCACAGCAAAATTACTTTAAAGAACAAACCGCTTTGTTTAAAGTTGATTCAGAGCGAAATAAGCAAATATCTGTTCAGTTTGCCAATGGCGATATTAAAGAATTAGCAAAAACAAATCGCGCAGGTAGAAGCGATAATACTTTTATCTTTGATTTAAATGCCATTCCGCAGTTGCAAAAATCCAATCAGCGCATTCCTTTTACTTTACATAGCAGAGCAGATATCAGCAGTTATGCCCTATTTTCACCTGATGAAGGTTATCTGATCATATCTGATATTGATGACACCATTAAAGATTCCTCTGTTTTGGATACGAAAACTCTGCTCCGCAATACATTTTTACATGCGCCCAAAGTGGCACATGATATACCTGAAAAATTTCAAAAGCTTCAAGAGGATCTGCCCAATCCTTTATTCGTCTATGTTTCTTCAAGTCCTATTCAATTGTTCCCAGTTTTATCACGCTTTATTGATGAACATTATCCAAAAGGTGTGATAAAGCTCCGTCAAAGCACAGCATGGAATGAAGTGATCGCATCAAAAGAAGACTCTATCGCACATAAGAAATCAACCATCACACAATTGTTGAATGCTTACCCAAATAAAAAAGTGATCCTCTTTGGGGATTCAGGGGAAAATGATCCTGAAATTTATTTAGACATTGGTCGACAATATCCTGATCGCATCACCGAAATATACATTCGTGATGTCACTAATGAAGCCAAAAATTCACCGCGTTATCAAAATTTCCCACACTCAAAGCTCACAATTATCCATCCATGAAACTTTATGAAAAATTTGCGGGTGAAGTCATTGAGCTCATTCGCAGTGGCACACTGAAGCCTTATGAAAAGCTGCCCTCTGTCCGTCAGGCAAGCAAATGTTATAACATTAGCCCTGCGACTGTTTTAGAGGCTTATTATATTTTAGAAGCTCAAGGATTAGTGTATGCCAAAGAGCGCTCTGGCTTTTATGTGAACGCCATCGTCAATAAAACATTTAAAGCACCTAACCCTTCGGATGAAAAAGCGAAAGAGACAAAACTCGAAGTCATTGATTTCATTTTTTCAATTTTAAAAACGATTAAAGATCCTGAAATGGTGCAATTTGGCTCGGCTTTTCCTTGCCCAGCCTTATTCCCTATCGCTGATCTTTCTGCCAGCATGATGAAAGCACTACAGAAGTCGATTCATTCACCTTACAGCCTGATTTCTAATGTCACTAAAGGTAATCCTGAATTAATTCGAAAAATTGAACTTCGTTATTTGCTCAATGGCATTCCCGTCAAAAACAGTGAATTAGTGATCACCAATGGCGCCATGGAAGCACTGAGTTTATCGCTGCAAGCCACCACTCAACCTGGAGATTCTGTTGCTATTGAATCGCCTGTTTTCTACGCGATTTTACAAATATTAGAACGCTTACAACTCAAAGCAGTAGAAATCCCCGTTGAACCTAAATCTGGCATGGATTTACACGCCCTAAATACAGCGCTAAGCACTTTTAATATTAAAGCACTGGTTATCATGACAAGCTTTCAAAATCCTTTGGGTGCTTCAATGCCGCTAACTCAACAACAAAAGCTGATGAAAATTATCAAAAAACATCAATTGCCCACCATCGTTGATGATGTTTATTCAGAACTTTATTTCGGCAATGATCCACCGCCTTCTTTAAAATCGCTAGATCAATCTGGCCTAGTGATTCACTGTAATGCATTTTCAAAAAGCCTAGCGCCTGGCTTTAGAATTGGTTGGGTAGCAGGCGGCATTTATACTGAGAAAATATCGCGCATTAAATTGATGTCTACATTGGCACCTTCAATGCCTGCTCAACTAGCATTATACCAATACTTACATCACAAAAATTATGATCGTCATTTACAAAAATTACGATACATCCTCTCGTTATCACAACAAAAAATGCTCTCTGCCATTGCCGAATACTTCCCTAAAAATGTCGCAGTAACAAAGCCGAATGGTGGCTATTTTTTATGGATAGAGTTAGATGAACGCATCGATGCATTGGAGCTTTGCCAACAAGCATCACAGCATAAAATCAGTATCGCACCTGGTCCAATATTCTCAGCATCACAACAATTCAAGCACTGCATTCGCCTTAATTACGGCATGAAATGGACACAAGAATGTAATATTGCCATGAAAACTATTGGCAATCTTATTAATAATTATCAATAGATTATATAAATCTGTTTTGGTTATTATTTAATATCTGTATCTGTATTATTCATCAATTAATAATAAAATCTGCTTTATTAAAATATTGTTTGAGAATACATTTTTTAATTGCTAATGATGCATCTCAATTAGATTCCTTACTCCCAAGTAAACTTCACTCTAATTGAGATGCTTCTGGCGCAAACTTGTCTTTTAAATGGATAATGCTACAATCCTTTCGATTATATTTATTTTATTCGGCATTATGTCCATACCATCTATTCATCGAATATGACTCTCTCTATAAGTCTCTAGTTTAGAGACCATCGAAAGTCTTCAACAACAAAACCGACCGGCTTCCTTTTTTGTGCTTGATACTTTCACTCTTTCTTATCGCTTGTTAAAAATGAAAGCCTTCATGCCTTTGCTGGCAGATTGTGCTTTGTAAAATTTAACAAATAACTTTTCTTAATACCATTTGACTTGACTTGGAGTTTTCATGAACAGAAGAGACTTTTTCTCCACTGCTGCATTGTCTGCTGCTGGCTTACTATCAGTAACATCTTTTTCTTTTGCCAATAATGTATTGCAAAATTTCTCTATTCCAGAATTAAAAAATAGCCGTCGCCGTTTTTTAGTGACACAAGAACATACGCCAATCGCACCTGAAGGCTCTATCGGCATCACAAACATTTGGATTCCTATTCCTGAAGATGCTGTATTCCAAAGATTAATTTCAATCACAGTTGAAGGTAACTACGATAAAACTAGCATCAATGCTAACAATGCTTACTGTGCAAAAACAGTATTCGCAACTTGGGCTAAAGATGCAAAAGATCCAAAAATTACTGTGAAAATGGAAATTGAAACATTGGATTGGGAAATTGCTGAGCAAGGTTTCTTAAAATACTACGAAGTGCCTGAAACTATCATTTATCCTAAAGAAGTTGCAGTATATTTAGAAGCAAGTAAACACATTGCGATCGATGGCATCGTGAAAGAAACTGCTGAAAAAATCATTGGCAATGAAAAAAATCCATTAGAACAAGCGCGTTTGATTCATAAATGGGTGAGCGCGAACATGACGCGTGACAACAGCGTGATTGGCTGTGGCTTAGGTGATGTTAAAGAAATCTTAGAAAGTGGTGATTTAAGCGGTAAATGTACTGATATCAACTCAGTGTTCGTCGCGCTTGCACGTGCTGTTGGTATTCCTGCGAGAGAAATGTTTGGTATTCGCGTGGGTCAAAGCACTAAATTAATGGAATACTCTAAAGCGGCTTTCGGTAGTGCTGATGAAAAAGGCTTCTCTAATATCACAGGCGCACAACATTGCCGTGCAATGTTCTATTTAGCTGGATTTGGCTGGGTTCCATGTGATCCTGCAGATGTAACGAAAATGCGCTTGTATGAGAAAAAAGAGCATTCTGATCCTGCAGTTCAATATGTGGATGAATATATGTTTGGCAACTGGGAAATGAACTGGATCGGCTTTAACTTTGGTCGTGATTTCGAAGTTTACCCTGTGCCAGAACAAGGTGAAATGAATAACTTTGGCTATCCTTATGCTGAAGTGGATGGTGATCCATTGAACTTCTATGATCCAAAAACATTCAAATACAATTATGAATCACAAGAATTATTCTCTTAATACACCAAAGAAGATCATCGGCTTTTTAGCCGGTGCGCTTACAACAGCCTTTGCAGCAACCTTATGCTGCATTGCGCCGTTGTTGTATTTAGTGTTTGGTATTTCGGCAGCAGGATTAACAGGTTTATCTAAATTGACATGGTTACAATGGCCGATGACGATTATTTCCTTAGGCTTTACCACTTTCGGTACTTATCGTCTATTTTTCTCTAAAAAGCCATTGTGCACAGGTATTATTCAAAGAAAACATTTAGTGATTCTTTATTTTATCTCCCTGCCGATCATCCTCTTTATGTTAACCTATCCTTTTGTTTTACCTTGGATATTGGAGTTTTTAGAATGAAACGTTTAGCGCTATGCATCGCCATTTTATCTTCTACTTTCGTGATGGCAGAAGATGTGAAAATCACCATTCATGTGGAAGACATGACTTGCGCGTTATGTGTCACATCTATCAATCAATCGTTGAGAAAAACAGAGGGTGTCATCAAAGCCAAAGCTTCCATGAAAACGAACAATGTTGAAGTGATTGCACCGAAAGAGATGGATACTCAAATTTTATTGGATGCTATTGCTGACACTGGCTACACAGGTGAAGTGATCAATATTGAAGACATTCAATAAATCATGATTTTAGCGATTTATGATTCACTAAATAAATCGCTAAAAATATACAAATACAACCACAAATAAATTTAATCGTTAATGCTTCATTCAAAAATAGAATGGCAAATAGCGTTGCGAACATCGGCGCTAAAAATAGAAATGATGAAGCCTGCGCCATTCCGCCTTTTTGTAAAGCTAAAAACCACAAGCCAAATGAACCAACGGATGCAGGAAAAATTAGCCATAATAGATTAAATACACCCAATCCATTTAGGCTATTTAAAGACATTGATTCAGAAAAAATTGTAGATAATACCAACAAGCCAAAGCCGCCCAATAGCATCTGCCAACCAGCTAGGCTCAATGGAGAGCCTTCTATTTTGCAAAAGCTTCTCACTGCAATCGTGCATAAAGCCCAACTCACCGCACCCAATAATGCAAAGATAACACCCAAATAATTTGCATTATTGCCAATATTCAAGCATAAAATCACACCTACGATGCCACATAAAAGACCAATGAGCTTAAGCAACGTTAAACGCTCTAATCGAGCATAATGGGCAAAAATAAGTACCCATAATGGATTCGTAAAAAAGAGCACAGAAGCTAATGCTGAATCTATGCGTTGAAAGGCTAAATTTAAAAATCCCATTGCTAGTGTTGTTTGCAGTAAACCCACTATCGCGCTACACAATAAACCAATTGCTTTAGAGTTATTTTTAGAAGGAATAACAGAATTTGACCCTAGAAATATTCTACACAATATTAACAGTACCAAGCCTGCAATCATGAAGCGAAAACCACCCAAAAAGAAAGGTGGTATTTGCGCCACTGTGATTAAATATTTGCCTGTCGGAAACGATGAACCCATAAAAAATGTTGCCAAGACGAGCAACATAATAAAATTAGCTTGTTGACCGCGAATCATTTCTCCTCCGAAATTCATTAGGGCTTTTATATATTGATAGCCCTAATCAATATCAGATCATGATTCATTCGTCATGCATTTTTTGTCACTTGGTGGCTTTTCACAATACAAACAATCGCTAAAATTAAGGCAATCACCGCGATATAACGTGAAGGTGTCATAGGAATATGTAAACCAATAATTCCGAAGTGATCAATGACCATTCCCGCAATTAACTGTCCTGAAATGGTTGAAATGCCTGCGCCCACAACGCCAATTTTAGGTACGGTTAATACCAACAATGAAAGAAATAGAACGCCTAAAAATACCGCACTTAATTGCCATTTTGGTACTGTAAAAATTTTAGAAAATTCGCCATCACCAAAAAATAATACCAATAAAAATAGAATCGCAGAGCCTGACACAAAGGTTAACAATGCTGTTTCTAAAATACCGACTTTATAAGATAAACTGCCATTGCTTGCTGATTGCATGCCTAAAGCTGCACCGCCACCTAAAACTAACAATAATAATATAATTGTCATTTCTCTCTCCTAAACCAATAAAAACAGTGCGATGCTTAAGAAAAAGACTGAAGCAATGTGATAGCGATTAATTCTAATTAATTGTGCGCCTAACCAGCCTTTGTGCTCGATCAACATACTTGCGATCAACTGCCCTGCCACAACTGCAATCATCGTGATGGCAATGCCTAATTTTGGCGCTGCGATGATGATAATCGTTAAATAAATTGTGCCTAATAAACCACCGAGCAACATCCATTTAGGTGCTTTAGTCACTTCTGCAAGATTGCCTTTCCCCCAAAACAATACCAACAGCCCCAAAATGACAGAACCCACTACAAAATTGTATAAACTGCTTTCTAACTGCCCTATATTTTTACCTAACTCGCCATAGATAGCACCTTCTAGGCTCAAAGCAGCCCCTGCTATCATCGCTAATAGATACATTACAACCTTCATTTTTACCTCAAAACCACATATCGGAATTTAACAATATGTAATGATAACAATAAATCTACATATTAAAAATATTCGATATATATTATGGTTAAAAAATGATCATAAAGTTTGACCGATAAAACTCGCTAACTTATCTAAAGTCTCTTCATTACGGCGGTAATAGGTCCATTTGCCATGGCGCACAGAATCTAATAATTCTGCTTTTTGCATCAGTGATAAATACTGAGAGATGGTGGATTGGGATAAACCTGATTTAATCTGAATATCGCCCACGCAAACACCACCATTGATCATGACTTTCTCATTGGTGGTGTCAAAGTGCTTTTCAGGTTCTTTGAGCCATTGCAAAATTTCCAATCTTTTGTCGTTTGCAAGGGCTTTAAAAATTTCTACGGTATCCATGGTCAATTATCATAATCACAAGTGTTTAGCGTGTCAAAAAATGGCTTGGTCATTTATAAGCCCATTTTGCCCAATTCTTTATAAATCTCTTCTGCCAAGACTTTATAACCCGCTTGATTTGGATGCACTTGATCTTGCTTCAAGCTGTCTTGCCCTAGAATATTTGAAAACACATCAGAGATAACATGGATGTTCTCTTCTTTTCCCAACTCTTTATAAATCACAGAATCTGAAGGACTTCCAGTAATTGCAGCTGATACAGACAACGAAGGCACAGCCACCAAAACAGGCACAGCACCATATGCTTTCACATCTTGGATGATCGCTCTTAAATCTTCTTTAACTGCATTAGTATTACGTCTTTGAAGAAAATCATTGCCACCTAACTCAATGATCACAACTTTAGGATTCGTCTCTTCTAACACAGCTTTAATTCGCTTCTTAGCTTGATCAGCTCGCTCACCACTAATGCCTTTATTAATCACGTTCCATGGAGAGATATCCGTCAATACTTGCGGATAAGCATATTGTGGATCCACACCATAGCCGAAGGTTACGCTGTCACCAAATGCTAAAATGGTATCACCATAACTCAATGGTTCTAAGCGTTGAACTTTGTCACCGCAAGCCACCAACAATACACTCATCACACCAATGCTTAAATATCTCATCCATTTCATTTTATATTTTCCTTTTTATTATCAATGATCGCTTAAGTCATAATCCGCTAATTTTCGAATGAATAATTGTCTGAGTTGATCCATTTCTGCTTCATCCAACATCGCTCTTTTCGGCAAAATCATGTAATGATCAGATGAATCATAGAAAATGACGAACAGCTGATCAGTTTCTAAATAAGCTGCATAATCATCCCATTCGATCACTTCTGAAATTGAGTCACATTCGTAGACAATTTTCTCTTCCGTAAATGTGAGCGCTTCCATTTTGCCAGCATTCAACATTCTGTGAAAGTTGCGGCGAACAATCCAGCGTTTTGCATAGCCCATATACAAAATGATCGCGATAACGCCAATCACACCGCCTAAAAAATATTGCCCAATCGCCATAAATGCAACTGCCACTATCCATAGCGCAATTTGCACATATAGATCAACTGATCCTTTTTTCAAAGCTAAGCGAAATGCTTCATCTGCTTTGTAATACTCATCAAGTGTCGCAATGTATGCAACTCTAATATTCATATAAAACTGATTCCTTCAATTACAATTGCTGACCCATTTCGTACAATGCAAAACCTTGTGGCTCTAACTCGATATTTCGCCCCAATGCTAATACTTTAAAGCGTTCACCCATTTCAGCAGGCATCACTAAGATCTGGATGCTTTGTGCGATTTTATACCACTCTAAATCCTCAGCATGTTCTTTCGCTTCTGTTAGCATTGCTTCCAAGCCATTGCCATATAAGAAATATGCTTGCGAGGTATAACCCAAATAATCCAAGCCTGCCTCAATGCCTGCTTCAGCGAGCAATGTAAAGTCGACATTGGCGGTTAAATCCTGCAAACCTTGGAACAACTCCCAGCTATTGTGTACACGATGCTTAAAGTGAGCGATCAATGTGCCTTCTACTCGCTCTTGCATATAGTATTGTGCTCGACTGTAGCCATAATCCACTAAAATCACAGCACCTTTGGATAAATTGCGCGTTAAATTCGCTAACCAATCTTTCACCATTGGGCAAAATTCACTCAAATATCCTTCAGGTAAAACGATGTTTTTCTCTGCCAACTCCGCCATAAAATCTTGCAAGACTTGATCTTGACGGTCTGTGACTGTCACAAAGCTCTGTGTTGCTTCATCAAAACCCACATCTGCATAAAATGCTTCACCATTTTTGATGGTAAATCGCTCAACAGGCAATGCATCCACAATTTCATTACCGATAATGCAACCTTGCCAAGCTTCTGTTGGTGGCTCATTTAGCCAAATCACTCGATCAATCAAATCAGGGTGCTGACTTTCGATATATGCACGCTGTCTTTCACGCAAACTTTCTGAGATTTCGACAATGTAGTAATGCTTCGGCAATGCATTGATTTTTTTCAACTGAGCTAAAATATCAGCCGCCATAACTCCTGTACCTGCACCAACCTCTAATACTGATGGCTCTTCACACAATGCTAAAACCTCTGCAATTTGATTGGCATAACAGTAAGAAAAGTATCGGGAAATCATTGGTGCTGTCACAAAATCGCCCGACTGCCCAAATTTTGGCAAAGTGCCTGTGTAATAGCCCAACTCAGGATGATACAAGCACTCCGCAAAATATTCACTGAAAGGCAAATAACCTTTGTCTTTGATTTTCTCAGCAAGCAAATGCGCTAAACGCGCACTATGTGCGCGCTCATCGTCTGTTAGCTCAGGGAGATCTAACTCTACCCTCATTGAACCGTTACCTCTCCATAGCCGCCGCTTTGGCGCTTAACTCGTACAGTTTGTCCTGGGAATAAGTCTTTCGGTTCTTTCAACATCACAACAATGTAGCCTTGGCCTTCGATCTTCACACTAATTTCTTGTTGGTTATCTTCACGTATGATCACTGATGAAATCTCACCTGTTCCGCTGTATGCTGATTTTTGATCTTCAGGAATCGGTGCATTTGCACAACCTACGATGAATAAACCCACTAAAATTGATGTTAATAACTTAAGCTTCACTGCTACCTCCCACTTCTGTTGTTTCTGATGCTTTTGCATTGCGTTGATGTGACTTATTACGACCACGTGTATGAATGTTACGTGGGCGACGACGATTATCAAATTTACGCTCAATCTTTTCTTCAGCTGCTTCTACTAAATTATTCAAATTGCCTTCTGTATTGCTATCATTTTCTTCAATATCTTCAACAATGAATACTGGCTCTTTAGCAACTGATTGTTCTGTTTTTGGCTTTGAACGATTGTTATCACGTTTCGGTTTGTTCGATGAATGTGATCTTGATGGTTTTTTAGGTTCTACTAACAAATCATCTTCTAATTGAATTGTTGGGATCTTCATTTCGATGTATTCTTCGATATCTGGCAATGAATACACAAACTCTTCACATGCAAAACTGATCGCTGTGCCTTCTTCGCCTGCACGTGCTGTACGACCAATGCGGTGAACATAATCTTCTACATCTTGTGGTAAATCATAGTTAATCACATGCGTTACATCAGAAATGTGTAAGCCACGAGCTGCAACATCTGTTGCCACCATGATCGACACTTTGCCATCTTTAAAGTCGCCCAATAAACGTTCACGTTTATTTTGTGGAATATCACCTGATAACACACCAACTTTATAATCATTTGCTGATAAGTAGTTAGAAATCTCTTCTGCCACACGTTTAGTGTTCACGAAAATGATTGTGCGAGATGGTTGTTCTTTCGCCAAAATGCCGAATAACAATGAGATTTTATCTTGTGAACCCACATGAATAAGATATTGCTTAATTTTATCTGCTGTGACGTTATCTGCTTCGATTTGCACTTTCTCAGGCATATCCATATGCTCATACGCTAATTCTAAAACGCGCTGAGAGAATGTTGCAGAGAAGAATAAATTTTGGCGCTCTTTAATGCCTGGCATTTTTTTAAACAAATAACGAATGTCTGCAATAAAGCCAAGATCAAACATACGATCTGCTTCATCTAGCACCACAACTTCTATAGATTTCAGATTTAATTCACCTTGCTTGTAGAAATCTAAAATACGGCCAACTGTACCGATCACAACATCTACATCCGCTGCTAGATCACTGCGTTGTTTCTCGTAGCCAGTGCCACCATAAATGCAGCTGAATTTTAAACCTGTATAACGACCGAGCATTTCTGCATCTTCGTAAATTTGAATCGCGAGTTCACGCGTTGGCGCCATAATGATGGCAAATGGTCCTTTACGTCCTTGTACAACTGGCACTGTCATCAATCTATTCAGTGTTGCCAATAAAAACGCCGCACTTTTCCCCGTGCCCGTTTGCGCTTGACCAACCACATCTCTACCTGCCAATAAAAGTGGCAATGATAGCTCTTGAATAGGTGTGCAACGCACATAATTATTATCTTCTAACGCTTCTTGCAAAGACTCATCTAGCGGTAAATCCTTAAACATTATGTGACTTAATTCTGGTTTTGCCATGTGTTTCTTGACCTTTGAATGATATGTGTATAAACAATTTTTACTAAAAGCGTTTAAACTTTAAATACAAACTATGCTTGTTATTTCAATCCATTTCCGTTTTAATGAATCGGAATTTTCAATTATGGACTAAAATTGTCTATTATAAATTATTTTAAGGAGTTTTATCATGAGTAATTATGTAAATGCAACAGATGCTACGTTTGAAGCAGAAGTTTTACAATCAGATCTACCTGTTTTGGTTGATTTTTGGGCTGATTGGTGTGGTCCTTGTAAAATGATTGGTCCTCACGTTGAAGCTGCTGCTGAAACTTATGCAGGCAAATTGAAAGTTGTTAAGTTAGACGTTCAAAATAACCAAAACGTTCCAGCACAGTTCCAAATCCGCTCTATCCCTGCTTTGATGATCTTCAAAAACGGTGAAGTTGTGGACCAACAAATCGGTGCAATTCCAAAAGCACAATTAGAAGCATTCATTAACAAAAATCTCTAATCGATATTTTATGTCAATGCAGAATACTAAAAGGCAGGTTTTCCTGCCTTTTTCTGTTTTTAGATCTCAATTACTATTTAGTTTTATCTGAGCAATTTTTATCCCATAAAAAATATACGCATTATGAGTATTAAATATATTTTCATCTATAATCATTAGTGTTTCGCCATTAAACTATTTTTAAGGAGAATAACAATGTCACAAAGATCAAACATCACAATGGGCGGCAACGCAGTTACATTATTAGGTACAGAAGCTGTTGTTGGACAAAAAGGTGAAAATTTCAGAGTCGTTGATTTTGATTTAAAACCAATTACTTTGGATAATTTTGACGGAAAAATTAAAATTATCTCTGTTGTGCCATCAATCGATACTGGTGTTTGCTCTCTTCAAACTAAACGTTTCGAAGAAGAAGCTAAAAAACTAGATGATGTTGCAGTATTAACAATCTCTGTTGACTTACCTTTTGCACAAAAAAGATTTGCAGAAGAAAATGGCATTTCTCATTTAAACCTTTTATCTGATTACCAAACACATGATTTTGGTGTGGAATATGGTTTTGAAATCGAAGGTTTGGCTTTGTTAGCACGCGGCATCGTTGTGTTGGATAAAGAAAATGTTATTCGCCATGTTGAATACGTTCAAGAAATCACAACTGAACCTGATTATGACAAAGCATTAGAAGTTGCAAAATCATTGTAATTT
>CANRJJ010000034.1 GCA_947630895.1 uncultured Wohlfahrtiimonas sp.
AACGATAATTCCACACGCTAAAGCAATCATGCCCATGTCCATTTTTTTCTCCTAAAAATTAAATAACTAACTAAACTTACAAAACACCAACCAAACGATTGAATTCTTAATGAGCCTCATGTGCTTGACCTAGATAAACTAAAGTCAAAGTCATGAAGATATAGCCTTGAAGAACAATGATCAAGATATGGAAGATAGCCCATGCTGACCCTGCTAACCAATGCAAACCAAAACCCCACCACGTGCCTGTCGCACCTAAAAGTGCAATCAAACAGAAGATTAATTCGCCCGCAAACATGTTTCCAAATAGTCGCATGCCTAATGAGAATGCTTTAGAAATATATTCAACGAGATTTAAAATAATATTAAATGGTAACAACCAGATGCCAAAAGGAGCGGTACATAATTCTTTTAAGAAGCCGCCAAATTTTTTAACTTTAAATGAATAGAAGATGATTAATGCTAAAACAGCCATAGACATACCTAAAGGACCATTCACATCCGCAGTTGGAAGGATTCTTTGGTGAGCGATATCTAAGCCAAATACATTAATTAAAGTCATTGGTAAATCTACAGGCACTAAGTCCATGCAGTTCATCACAATAACCCATAAGAAAATTGTTAAGCCAAGCGGAGCGATATAACCATTAGGTCCACTGACTAAAGTTTTTGATTGAGTTTCAGCAAACTCAACTAAGATTTCGACTGCAGCTTGAAAGCGAGTCGGCACGCCAGCAGATGCTTTACGTGATGCTTTAAACAAAAAGAATAAAACAATAATACCTGATACAACCGACCATAAAACCGTATCTATATTAATCAAACTAAAGTCCACAAAGTTTTCTTGTGGCAAATCTGTCTGAGTCATATTTACGAGGTGATGCTCGATATAACTACTAGCTGTAATCTCTTCTGCTGACATATCTTGTCCCAATCTAAATTTAATGCTTAATATCAGTTTTTAAATATTTTTGACCAAAAATACCCACAATCATAGGAAGATAAACTGTAACGATAATCCCTGCTAAGAATGCGGTCCAACTTGGGTCTTTTAAATATTTAATACTACTAGCCAGTAGTAGTGCACTGATAAACTTGTTTACAAACGCACCAAGCCAAAATATCACTTGTTTGCTTCTTATCCAAAAAGATAAAAAAACAACAAATAAATTTGGCAAGATGATAGAAAAACCCGACCAAAAGTACGATCTTCCTATGCTCTCCCCTACAATTGCCCACAGTAATATTGAGACACTTAGCGTAATGATCAATTGGATCGTTATTACTTGCTTCATCACATCAAAATACCTTCGGCAAAAGTAGGTCGATTATAAGCAGTCAGCCCCCAAAGTCAATCTTTTTCACAAGGATATTTAATAAATTCGCTCCATTGCTTAAATTCATTGAGCTTTAATTTTTTGTAAAATACCATCGAGTTGATCCAAGGAATCGTAGTGGATCGTCATTTTACCTTTACCTTTTTTATTTGATTGGAATCCAACTTTTGCACCTAAAAACTCACTTAAATCTGTTTCCAACTTAGCAACATCAGCATCTCGTTTTTTAGGTTCATCTTTTTTAGAAGGTACAAGCCCCTCTTTCATTAAGCGCTCAACATCTCTTACCGTTAGATTTTTTTCGATAATCAATTCAGCCATCTGGATTTGCTCTAGATGCTTTAATGGCAAAATCGCACGCGCATGCCCCATGTCGATTTTTTTCGCCAAGAGCCACTCTTGCACTTTTGGCTCGAGATCCAATAATCGAATCACATTACTGACCGATGAACGAGAACGCCCGATTAACTCACCAATTTCTTGATGCGTCAATTCAAACTCTGTAATAAAGCGAGAAATTGCTTCTGCTTCTTCTATGGGGTTCAAATCTTCACGTTGAATATTCTCAATAAGCGCAACTGCTAGCGCTTCTTGATCTGTTAATGATTGAATAATAACAGGGACTTTATCCAACTCAGCAATCTGAGAAGCTCGCCAACGTCGCTCACCTGCTAAAATCTCATACTTTTTCTGACCATCACGTTGAACTTCGCGCACAACTAACGGCTGAATAATGCCTTGTGACTTAATCGATTCTGCCAATGTTTCTAATGCTTCCGCATTAAACACTTTTCGCGGCTGATAAATGCCAGGAACTAAAAATTCTATTGGCAACTCTTTAATTGCACCATAAAAATCATTCTCTGATTGAGCATTCGTTTCTTTGTCAGCCGCTTGTGTTGGAAGCTTTGTTTTATTCAACAAAACATCTAAACCGCGTCCTAATCCTCGTTTTTTCAAACCAGTTTCCTCTTTCTATTTACGCTTACTACGACGATTAATCTCTTTTGCAAGATCGCTGTAAGCAATCGCCCCTTTGGAAGCAGGATCATATTTGATAATAGATTCTCCGAATCCCGGAGCTTCTGCCAATCGAACATTTCTAGGAATGAGTGTTTCTAGTAATTTATCACCGAAATGTTCTTGTAAATTTTCTGAAACTTGAAGTGATAACGCATTTCTTCCGTCATACATAGTGCGAAGAATACCCAAAATATCCAAATCAGGATTGGTTGTGGATTTAACTTCTTCAATCGTGCCCATCAAAGCGGATAGACCTTCTAATGCATAGTATTCACATTGAACTGGCACAAGCGCATGATCAGATGCTGTTAATGCATTCAGCGTCAGCATATTCAAAGATGGTGGACAATCAATGATGATGTAATGAAAATTGCTCTTAATGCTCGCTAATGCTTCTTTTAATACAAAAGCGCCCTGCTCTCTTTGCGTCAACAAAACTTCCGCGCCTGTTAAATCACCATTTGCACCTATTAAGCGAATAGAATTCTCTTCTAACTCAATAATCGCTTCATGAATCGGCACATCATCCAATAAAAGATCAACCATTCCTAATTTAATGGAATGTTTATCAACGCCCATTCCTGTTGTTGCATTACCTTGCGGATCAAGATCTAGCAGCAAAACATTTGGTTTTGCTTTTAAATTCGCCAAACAAGCTGCTAAGTTAACGGCTGTCGTTGTTTTACCAACACCGCCTTTTTGATTTGTAACTGCTATGATCGCCACAAATTTTTCCTATCTATAAAATCAATCGAACGAAGTATATCAAACTCTTATTGTGATAAAAGCACCAAATGTCGAGCATCACTGAGTCTTGGCACAGACAGCTGAATAATTTCACTGCGATAGCCTTGATCAGCAAACTGCCATTCGTCTTCTGTAATATGCCCCTTCATAGCAGCAAAAACACCTTGATCTGCCAATAAATGTTTAGACCAATTCACCATATCTTCAGCACTTGCAAATGCTCTAGACAATATGACATCAAACAATTCATCAGGCTGATAATCTTGAACTCGAGAATGCACAATTTCTACATTCTGCATTTTCAACTCTATTTTCATCTGAGTCATAAAACGCGTGCGCTTGCTATTGGTATCTAACAAAACAAAGTGCACATCTGGCATTGCAATTGCTAAAATAAAACCCGGCAAGCCCGCTCCTGTACCCACATCGATAATACGATCATGTTTTATTTTTTCCAAATGCGGTATTAACACTAAAGAATCGAACAAATGTTTCACCAACATCTCTTCAGGCTCTGTGATAGACGTTAAGTTATAAGCTTTATTCCATAACTGGATACCACTCAAATAGTGAGCCCAAGCTTTAACTTGCTCATCTGTAAAAATAAAATTATTGGATTCTAATCCGATTTTCAAAAAATCTACTTCGATCATATTTTCTCTTCAACTATTAAGACTTACTCTACTGAATAGGGTAAAAATTTAAGGCAATGCCTTCTATTACTTCTGTATTTGGCGGTACTTCAATTAAACAATTGGCTACAGCTAATCCTGATAGCATTGCAGAGCCCTGCCCTTTCGCAATTGTTAAGTCAAAACCACCTTCTGTATTTTCCACATATATTCCGCGTAAAAATTCACGTCTTGGCTCAAGCTTACCTTGCTCAAACTTAGCAACACCTTTCATAAAGCTAGCATTAGTGGCACCAATACTTTTTTGCAAAAATGGGTAAACAAACAAATAGAAAGTCACATAGGCAGAAACAGGATTGCCCGGCAACATGAATACATACGCTTTACCTATTTTGCCCCAGCCAAATGGCTTACCTGGTTTAATTGCGATCTTCCAACCATTGAGCTCACCCACTTCAGCGATAGCTTTGCCAACATGATCCTCTTCACCAACGGAAGCACCGCCACTGAGAATAATCACATCCTGCGTTTCAGCAAGAGCTAAAAGCTGAGCTTTAGTTGTTTCATAATCATCTTGAATAATACCTGCGTCATGTACATGGTGCTTTTTACCGAGCCATGCTTGCAACATAAAGCGATTAGCATCATAAATTTTGCCTGGTGATAATTGTTCAGTTTGCGGAATTAACTCACTGCCCGTAGAAACAACCGCAATATCTAATCCGTCGAAAACAGGTACTTCGCTATAGCCTTGTGATGCACATAAAGCAATTGTAGCCGCTGTCATCTCTCTATTTTTTGATAACAATAAGTCACCAACTTTTGCTTCTTCACCACAGTAACGGATATTTTTATTGGATTGCGGTTCTTTTTGTAAGCGAATGACATCGCCGTCGCGATCGATATGTTCCTGCATCACAACTGTTGTTGTATTTTTTGGCGTTGGTGCACCTGTAAAAATTCGTACAGCCTCACCTTCATTCAAAGCAGTTTCAGCTAAATCGCCCGCAGCAACACGACCAACAACCGTAAATTCAGTCAAGCTATTCGTTGAATCACGCAATGCATAGCCATCCATCGCACTATTCGTAAACAATGGCGCATTGTATTTTGCATAAATGTCTTCACTTAAATGCTTACCAAGACTCTCAATCAAAGAAACTTGGCGAATTTTTTGTGGCAAGTTTACAGCCTTCTCTAACTGAACCAATGCATCCTGAAAATCTAACATTCTTTTTCCTTTAACTTTTTAGCGATTGCTTCAATGGACGGCCAATCATTACCATTGATAAACATACTCGCATCATCAAAATATAAAGCTTCACTCTTCATGATTGATAAAAAATCTCGAATCCTACGTTGTTTTTGTAATAATAATTGTTCAACTTTATCAATATGTTTTGCTCGAAACATCAGTAATCCATAATGTTCTCGCTCATGTTCTTTTGGGTAAACCGCATCTAAATTATTATCTTCTAAAATACCCAAATGTTTTATCACTAAATCTTTCGGCAATAAAGGTAAATCGCATGTGACCACCTGAATAATATCTTCAGGATCTACTTTTTCTGCCAATGAATGAATGCCTGCCAATGGTCCATCTCTATAAAAACGATTATCATCGCTGACGATATTTTCAGTAATCGCCTGATATTCTTTAATATCTTCATTCGCAGAAATATAGAGATCATTCACTTGCACTTGCAATGCATCATAAACCCATTGAATCAATGGCTTCCCTTCAACTTCTACTAAGCCTTTATTCACACCACCCAAGCGACTACCTGCGCCGCCTGACAAAATCAATCCTACTACTTTACTCATGCCAACGATCTTTTCTATCCTGATCACTATTCTTTGCTTCTACCCAGTGATCTGTTTCATCCACAAAAATTTCTTTCTTCCAAAATGGTGCATCTGCTTTTAGATAATCCATAATAAATTCAGTCGCATGAAAGGCTGCTTCTCTATGTGCAGAAATTGTAGCAACCATCACTATTGGCTCGCCCACAGCCATTTCACCCACTCGATGCACAACTCGGCAACCATCTATCGGCCATCGTTCTTTTGCTATATTAATGATGCGCATAATTTCACGCTCAGTTAAGCCCGCATAATGCTCCAAAAATAGTGCTTTTAATTTTTTGGAATGGTCGTGCCCACGTACATAACCTACAAAACTACTCGAAGCACCAATATTGTGACTACCTTCCAACAGTTTTTCCATTTCTACATCATGCTGAAAAATATCAGTTTGAACGATCACAGAAAACATTTTAGCCTCCTGTTACTGGTGGTAAAATCGCGACTCTATCACCTTTTTGAATTGGTGTAGCTTCATAAATAATTTCATCATTAATCACGACTCTAAACACTCGATCTTCCGCCAATGCTTCAGCCCATTCATCATTTCTAGAACGTAAGTCTGATAACAGTTTTTCACTGTCTCCCGCTTCCCATGTAACCGTTTCTTCCGTTACACCTAAACGATCTTTCAAAACACCAAAATATTGAATTGTGATCATAATTATCTCCTAAGCTTCTTTGTGTTTTAATCTAAAAAAGCGTATCAAAATCCCACCTGATCTGCCAAAGAACAATGAAAAAAAGTAAATCATGCCAGCCACACCAATAATCGAAGGCCCACTTGGAACATCCAAATAAAATGATGTTAATAATCCAAAGTATGCAATCAATATGCCCAATATTACGATCACAAAAAATAATCCTTCAATCGAGCGCACCCAAAGTTGACCAATGATTACCGGCAGCATTAGTAAGCCGACGGCCATCAATGAACCCAATGCTTGAAATCCAGCGATTAGATTGACGACAACCACAAATAGAAATATTCCATAATAATTAACGCCACGTATTTTCATGGATTGTAGAAAAATCGGATCCATAACAAACAACACAAGCGGTCTATAAATAATCGCGATTGTGATAATGGTAAAGCACATAATCGCCCACAAGAATACGAGCATCGTATTATCTATGGTTAATACTGAGCCAAATAAAATATGTAGCAAATCAACTTGTGAGCCAATTTTAGAAATAATGATGACGCCAATCGACAATGAAATGAGATAAAAAGCGGCAAAGCTCGCATCTTCACTTAACCTTGTATAACGGGAAACTAAAAATGCTAACAGCGCAATCAGTACACCCGCAATCACACCGCCAATCCCCATTGCGATCAGGTTAAACCCATAAAACATAAATCCTAAAGCTATACCTGGTAAAATACCATGACTCAATGCATCACCAATTAAACTCATGCGACGCATTACTAAAAAACTACCCACAATTCCCGATGAAACCGCCACCATAAAAGATGCTAGCAATGCTCGTTGCATAAATGGAAATGTTACAAATGGCGTGATAAAAAAATCCCACATAATTATTTACTATTAATCCTTGTCTGGTACTGAGCAGATTTCAGCACTATCGTCCCAATGTAATGATGCAGAATAAGCTTTCTCAAAATTCGTTTCTACGAGCACTTCTTTGGTATGCCCGAATGCAACTCTTTCACAAGCCATCATTAATGTATAATCAAAGTGCTCTTTTGCAACATGAAAATCATGAATAACAGCAATCACGGTTTTACCCTGCTGACGCCAGTTTGTAATCACTCGGCATAAATCTAAATTCGTTTTTGCATCTACAGCATTGAATGGCTCATCCAATAAAATCACATCTGTGTCTTGTACAATAATTCTCGCAAAGAGCGCTCGTTGAAATTGACCATTGGATAAATTATCAATCGTGCGATTTTCAAATCCCGTCAAACCGACAGTTTTTAATGCCTCTTTAACCTTCAACATGACATCAGATGAAACTTTTCCAAATAATGATCCTGAGGTTAAAAACCCAGTTGCAACTAAATCTTCAACGGTTATCGGCAATGATCGATCAATGTCCGATTGCTGAGGAAGATAGCTGACTGTTTCTTTATGATGAAACACTACGCTGCCTTCATCAGGCGTCAGCATTCCCATCATAATTTTTAATAATGTACTTTTCCCTGCGCCATTAGGTCCTATAATTGCATTTGTATGCCCGCACGGAAAATCAACACTCACATGGTGCACTACAGGATGACGCTGATAACTTAGCGTAATATTTTTAACAGTAATACAAGGATCCAACATTTTTAATCATCGCTTTTTCTTTTGATTGCTAAGTATAATACAAATGCATATCATTCTATAGGATGATAATTAACTAACAGAATAAAACGGCTATTCAACAAAGCCAATAGAATCAAGTATAATGTCCCATCAATATTATAAGTTGCGAGCAAATAATGAATAAAATAGCTTTAATTATAGATGACAGTGCAACCGCCCGAATTGGCATTAAAAATATGTTACAAAACTTAGGCTTTTCGGCGCATACTGCCAATAATGGCTTAGATGCTCTCGACCGTGTTTTATCTAGTAAACCAGATGTTATTTTGCTTGATTTATCCATGCCCGTTCTAGATGGCACAGAGGTTTTAACTTTATTTAAAAAGCATGAGCAAACCAAAAATATACCGATCATTATTCTTTCAGGCAAAGAAGGTATTTGTGATAAGATTCGAGCAGAAATGCTAGGTGCAGAAGGATTTTTAAGTAAACCCTGCAAAGTAGATTTACTGACAAATATGTTAACCTCACTAAAATTAATTCAATAAAGGCTTTAGCATTATGAGTATAAGAGGCATTGTTTATACGATTGATAATATCTTATGCATCACTACCATTGATGCTATATCTGAAGTTGTCCAAGGAGTTGTGCCCATTCCAATTCCTTTAACTAAAGATTGGCTAGTCGGTACAATACAATTACGTGGAAACATAGTACCCATTACAGACATATTAAAGTTATCCAATCCTAATATTATTAATCGCTCCTTAGAACAACATAAAAATAATATTTTGATCATCCAAGATGATAAATGGCAATATGGCATTAAAGTTAATAAATTAATGGGGATTCGAGTCATACAAGCAGAGCGTAAAGAAGCAACAATTCTGCCACCTGAATTCATAGGATTACCAGAACTAATACAAGGAATGTATGAAATTGACGAAGGTTATCTATACAATATAGATCTAACAAAACTTATTAAAAATAATACTTTCATGCACCCAGAATTATAAAAAATATTTCTTTTAAGAGGCAATTACCATGCTACCCAAATGTAAAAAATTTATTTCTACACACATACCGCACATTCTATGCATCATAGTTCTGGTTGCTTGTACAGTAACGGCACTCTCTATGATTTATACAGCGCATAATACTGCTGCTGAGCATCAATTACAGTTAATTGAAAATCAAAGAAATACCACTAATTCTAACGTTAGAAATACGACTCAATTACTTGAAGCATTAAAATCTAATAATCCTGCTGAAGTTGAAAAATCTCTCACGACATTACAAAAAAATTTAAGTAATCAAAATCAAAATCTATCAGATTCAGCATCGCATCTAGAAGTTTCTAAAAATTCTTATAGCCTTTTTGGCATCCTCGTTCCTAGCATTACCTTGTATGTTTTATGGGGAGTCGCACTGATAAGCTTATTACTCCTCATTTATTTTGTTTATAAATCTAGCCTTACCCGCTCTTTTGAAGATTCACAATCTGTGCAATCACAAAAACATACTCAACAAGCACTTTTAGAATTCCTAGAAGTTATCCAAGCATTATCAGAAGGTGACTTAACCGTTCAAGCACATGTATCCGATGACATCACAGGAACATTGGCTGACTCTTTCAACTTCTCGGTTGAATCATTAAGAGACTTAGTTTCTATGGTCAACCAATCCACGAAAAAATTATCAGAAGCAGTTGGTGATTCATCTACAGTAGCGGAGGTTTTATTACAAGCATCCACAGAACAAGCACGCAGAATTGCCGAAGCATCAAATACAGTTATTCATGTAACAGAAGCGATGATTGATGTATCAGACCAAACATCTTCAGCGGTTGATATTGCGATGAGCTCGACGCAAGTAGCTCGCTCTGGTTCCGAGCGTGTACGATCAACTATTTCAGGCATGGATCAAATTCGTGACCACATTCAAGAAACTTCTAAACGTATTAAACGATTGGGGGAATCTTCACAAGAAATCGGTGACATCGTAGAACTGATCAATGATATCGCCGATCAGACACATATCTTGGCTTTGAACGCATCCATTCAGGCAGCTGCCGCTGGTGATGCAGGTCGAGGATTCGCCGTTGTTGCTGACGAAATTCAACGTCTTGCTGAAAGAACAGGTAACGCAACACGCCGAGTAGAAAATATCGTTAAGGCAATCCAAACTGATACTAATGAAGCAATCTTCGCGATGGAAAAAAGCACCAGTGAAGTTGTAACAGGTGCAAATCTTGCTGAACGCGCTGGTGAATCGTTGAACGAAATTGAATCCGTTTCAACTCAATTAGCTTCAATGATCCAAAATGTTTCTAAATCATCCCGTGAAGTTTCAACGCTTGGCAATAAGATGAAAGATAGTATCGATTCCATTAAAAAGCTAACTGAACAAAACGTAACAAGTACTCAGATCACCAATCGTTCGGTTGAAAAAATCAATGAATTGGCCAACGAGCTTCGTGAATCTATCAGTGGCTTTAAAATCAAATAATAAATCAGATGATATGTGGCACATTCTCTTATGTGCCCTTTATTAAAATATAAATAGGAACAAATCAATGGCAGCATTGCATGATGAGTTAATAACTGCGATTAGAAGTTTACGAGCATTTTTGATTCGTAAAGTTTGGAGCACTGCATCCATAGAAAAAAGTCATCAAATTACCGACTCATTCGATGTTACGTACCTGCTGACTTTAATCCAAAGCGAATCGCAATATAATGAAATTTGGAAGTATTTTGCTTCTTTATATTTGCAACGAGATGTTCAATATTTAAATCTAGCTGATCAAAAAAATCTGTATAGCTTAATTCGACTGTTAAAAAATCTTGAAGAGCATACAGATGTTGATCCTGCTAGTTTCATTAATATTTTCACAGAATTAAAACTCAAACCTGCATCCAATGCAGACATTAGTTTATTATCACCAAATATCGAAAATGATGAAACTCCTATTGTTGAAATAGAAGAAATTGATGTTATTGAAACTAAAGAGAAACGAGCTGATCACATCGAAATCTCAACTGATATTTCTCCTATCTCAGATCTAGAATCCTTACCTGTACAAGACTTACAAGATCTAATCTTATCTATCAATGATAGCGGGAATTTGCCTGCCAATATCTCAAATATCATTGCTCCTTATGAGTCTGCTTTAAAGGCAACATATTCAGATGCTCCGACTTATTCAAACTCAGTCTCTAACAATGAAAAAATCACGATAATTATAAAAATTACAGATTTTTTTGTTATTTCAGAGCAAACAAATTTTTATACAATCACCAATAATTTTAATGACGATTTATTAGCTCGTTACTCATTATTAGCACAACATCATTATTATCATGCAGTGAATCGCCTGAAAAATTCTGCAAAAGATGATGCTAAATTCCTTAAAGATGTATTAGACATTGTGAGCGCCGCAAAATCACAATTACTATTTACACCTAGCAATGACCTCGCTGCACAACTTACAACTTTTACAGAATCGCAATCATTTGATCTTGCTGTCACATTATTAAACTCTATTCACGATGAACTATCTTTCATAGTGATTCAAAAGCCAGATCCTATCATTACTAAACAACCTGAAGTATCTGCAGAAACTATAGAAAATGCAGAGCAAAATACTCAATCTAATAAAAAACATCCTTATTTCTTAGATGGTTATTTAGAACCTACTCTGAAAGAATCACCGAAATATGATGATGAACTGACACAGGAATTAAGAGAAAGCTTCAAAGAAGAAGCTGAACTTGAAATCTTCCCTCTCATTCATTCAGCAACCACAGCTCTAAAATCTAAGCCTTACAAAGAGGCTGATATTTTAGATTTACGCCGTGCGTTCCACACTTTAAAAGGTAGTGGATACACAGCTTCCTTCCCTATTATTGGCGAAATGGGATGGCAGGTTGAGCGCGTTATTAATGGTGTACGCGATAACTTATATCCTTTTAATGAAGCTATTCTGCATCATGCTTTAGATGGTTACGACGCAATCAATGCTCGCTTCATTGATCCAACTTACCAAGACAATGAACTCCAACGACTCACTTATCAAGCTCAATATTTAATTGATCATAATGGAGTTATAGAACCTGATGAGCACACCAGCGTTGAACCGAACGATCAAACAACCCCTGAAGATATTGTTTATAGCTCTTTTGACGAAATACCTGCTAACTTTATTTCACCTTATCATCTCAATGGATATGCCAATTCATCATTAACCGAAGCACCAACTTTAGACGCTGATTTAATCACTGAATTGAAAGTAAGCTTATTTGAGGAAACCAAACAGGAAATACTGCCAGAAATTAATCGCATTTCTAAAAATCTTTTGCAAGATACAGCCTCGCATCACGACTTAGAATCAATCAAACGTGCTTTCCATACCTTAAAAGGTAGTACTTTGATGGTAGGGCTAAATACAATTGGTGAAATTTCTCATACATTAGAAAATATTCTTGACTCAATTTTATCTGGTAAATATAAACTCACGCCTGAGATTACTTATCACATTGCGGATACTTATCGCTTCCTAAAAGAATTTTTCAATAACAATCCTACTTCTGAAGATGAAGCTCATCGTCTTTTATATCAAGGCAATGTTATTCAAGAGCATAATGCTGATTACAATCATCAATTAGTGACTGAAACAGTTAAAAATGAGCCACCTATAGCAGATCATGAATCGATTATCGCTGATCGTAGACAAGCAATTTTTGAAAACATTCAAAATACAATTGAGCAAAGTGAATTCAATACATTTGATCAAAAATTAGCGGAAGAAACTTTAGACTTAACCGATGAAGAATTGGGGCAAAAACTAATTGTCGCCTTTACAAAATGTGAAAACAGAACATATTCTGCATTAAAACGTTATAGCCAAGATGTTAGTTTATGTTTATTGCATCCTAACTTTTCTCCAGAATACCCTCTTCATCGTTATTTAATTAGCGCCTATCATCGCCATCTTCTATTATTCCGTGCTCATGGTTTAACACCGCACGATGATCGCTTAATATTTTGGGGTAAAGTCTTAACATCTGTTTTAGCCATCATCAAAAAGAATACAATCAATGAAGCAACTGCTTACGAGTATATTGATGAGCTACAAAAACCTATTTTAGATATAGAACAAATTGCTACACCTGAAAATCAAGTGGTAGAAACCGCTCAAGAAGAAATAGACCCTGAATTAATGCAGGCATTCATCGAAGAAGCTCAAGAGGTTTTAGAGCATTCAGACGAACTTATTCAAGCATGGCAAAAAGAGCATTACAATCCAAAATCTGAAAAAATTTCAGAATTACGCCGCCAAATGCATACCTTAAAAGGTGGTGCAAGAATGGTGGGTAAAGATGGTTTAGGACAATTAAGTCATGCCTTGGAATCTCTATTAGAGCCTAACTATATTACATTATTCGACTCTGATCCGACTCGTTTTGAAGTATTACAGCGCGCGCTTGATCATCTACAAATCTTATTAGAAAGTAACAAGAAAAATTTAGATAAAGAAGGATTTAACTTATTATCAGCCTTATATCTTTTACTTGGTCATGAAAACCCACCTGAACTCACTGAAGAAGGTGTCGTAACAGGTGAATCTACTGCGACAGAAGTTACTGAAAAGGCCGCAACAGCAGCGCAATCTGAACTAAGTACCTTAAAAATATCGCCTGTACAGCTGAATGACATCAGTGAAAAAGTTTCAGAAAATAATATATTAGCGACTCAATACAACAACTCAATTTCAAGCATTGCCGGTATTTTATCTGAGCTTTCTCGCACAACTCAGCATTTGAATATGATTTCAAGAAACATTGAAATTGAAACAGAAGCGCAGATGGTTTCGCGCCATGCAAAAGCCATTCAAAATAAAAGAGAATTTGATCCTTTGGAACTCGACCAATTCTCTGAGTTGCAACATTTGGCTCGCTCTATTTCAGAGTCTATTGAAGACTTAAATACATTCCATCGCCACATTGGGAATTATATTGAGCAGATGAGCACTTCTCTGTCAAAACTATCCAATAATCAGTCGTTAATCTCAGACACATTAACCGACATTGGTACTGTTAGCTTCAGTACCATCCTACCGAGATTGCGTCGTATTATTCGCCAAGTCGGTAAATCAAATAATAAACAGGTAGAACTCGAGGCTATTGGTGTTGATACACAAGTAGAAAGAGTTGTTTTAGAACAGATGACTGCACCATTTGAACACATGATCAGAAACTCTATTGTTCATGGTATTGAATCGCCAGAAGAAAGAATTGCATTAGGCAAACCTGCTCACGGTACCATTACACTCAAAGTTTCTAAAATTGGTTCTGATCTATTAATAGAAATTTCAGATGATGGAAAAGGCTTTAACATTGAGCAAATCAGAAATAAAGCGATAGAAACAGGCTTAATTGATAATGAAACCGTGATTGATGACAATGAGTTAGCAACGATTCTGATGCTTCCTGGTTTCTCAACTGCGACACAATTATCTCAAGATGCTGGACGCGGTGTTGGTCTAGATGTTCTCGCTAAAGCGATGACTATTTTAAAAGGCAACGCAAATATTTCATTTATTCCAAATGCGGGTGTAACATTTAAAATATCTATCCCTGCTACATTGATGATAATTCAATCAATTATTGTGAATGCTGGCGGTCAAACATACGCAATTCCTTTGGATGATATCATTGGTGTGACACAAGAAAAAGATGTTATTTTTGATGGAAAACATACTCAATTTTCTTATCACAATGAGATATATAAGTCTTATGACTTAGCTGCTATCTACTCGAATAGAAATGCATTGCCTCATAAAAACAATATTTATTTATTATTCGAAGTTGATGGAGAATCCATAGCTATCGGTGCTGAATCTATTCTTTCTCAGCTAGAAGTGATTATGCATCCTTTGAATCCACAAATTTCAAATATTCCAGGATTAACAGGCAGTGCAGTAACACCAGATGGTGAAACAATTTTCACGGTAGATATTGTCGCTTTCACGCAATCAATTTCGCATAAAAAATCACATCAAGAAGCCAATAAGCCACAAGCTTCGAATACTGCTGAAGAGACCGATTCCTCTCCGCTCATTATGGTTATTGATGACTCTATTACCATGAGACGTGTTAGCCAGCGAATGCTAGAAAGAGCGGGCTATAAAGTCATTACAGCCAAAGATGGCGTTGATGCTCTCGAAACGTTGGAAACCCAAAATCCTGATTTAATTATGCTAGATATTGAAATGCCTAGAATGGATGGTTTTGAGGTATTAACATACTTACGCACAACGGAAAAATTTATGAAAACACCGGTCATGATGGTAACATCACGCTCAGGTGAAAAGCATCGCAATCGAGCTTTTGAGATTGGTGCAAATGAATATAGTGGCAAGCCATATCAAGAAGAACAAATTTTACAAACAATTAAGAAACTTTTAAACAAAGTCGATTAATTGAAAATTAGAGGTTGAAATTATGAGTATCGGCAAACAAATGCAACTAGAGTTTAAAGACTATGATCAAGTTGCTAACGTATACATGGACTTTATCGTAGGCGGTGGTTTCTTCATCCCTATGGCTAAAGTTAATCTATCTTTGGGAGATGAAATCTTTATCGCACTCATCTTGCCTGATGAACCTGAAAAGCGTCACCCTGCTGCGACTAAAGTAGTTTGGATCAATCCTGAAAATTCACCGAAAGGTCGCCCTGGAATTGGTGTACAATTAACAGGGATGAATGCTGCAACCTTAAACGAACGTTTAAAAAAATGCGCATCATTATCTAAAAAAACTTCCTCTCTTACTTTAACCATGTAGTGATATGTTAATTGACTCACATTGCCATTTAGATCGCATAGATCTCACCTCTTTTGACCATAATTTTGACAACCTAATGCAAGAAAATCACAAAGCCAATATTTCTCATATGCTTTGTGTTTCTGTGCATCCTGACGATTGGCAAAATATGGCGGATTTAACACAACCGTATTCTAATGTTTTCTTATCATTTGGTATTCACCCTGGTGATATCAAGGAAAATGACATTAACTTCACTGTTGATTGTTTTGATCCTTATATGCAAGATCCTCGTGTAATTGCGATTGGTGAAACAGGATTAGATTATCACTACGGTGAAGATCGCGCGCTACAACAAGAGATTTTTGCACGTCAAATCGAAGTTGGTAAACGTTATAACAAACCACTCATTATCCATACTCGTGATGCTCGCGAAGACACCATTCAAATTCTAAAAGAAAATAATGCTGAAGAATGCAGCGGTGTAATGCACTGTTTTACTGAAAACTGGAAAATGGCTAAAGCTGCGTTAGATTTGGGTTTTTATATCTCTTTCTCAGGAATTTTGACATTCAATAATGCTCAAGATTTACGAGATGTGGCACAAAAAATTCCTTTAGATCGCCTATTAATCGAGACAGATTCACCCTATTTAACACCTGTGCCCTATCGTGGAAAGTTAAACTACCCTGCTCGAGTGCATCATGTTGCACAAAAGCTTGCTGATCTTAAAGAAGTTAGTTTTGAAAAAATGGCTGAAACCACATCTCAAAACTTTCAAAATCTTTTTAATGTTCAATTGGATTAATCCCATCACCACTCTGATAATCTTATGCTATCGCTAATGTAGCGTAAGAACATTTAATCGAAGGATCAAAATGGAAATTGCTAATTTTGTATGTATGAAATGGAAAGATGCCTATTCTGCTGATTATGTTAATAAACTATACAGCATGATTAAACGCAATATTAAACGCCCATTTCGCTTAGTGTGTTATACAGAAAATAAAGAAGGAATAATTCCAGAAGTCGAAACATATGATTTACCCCCTTTTGATTTTCCTACAGAATGGCTGTGGAGAGCTTATAGAAAAAAATCACTCACTCGAGCAACTTTGCATCCATTTAAAGAAGGTGAACGTTTTTTATTCCTAGATTTAGATGTTCTAATTACAGGAAGCTTGGACGAGATGTTTGATTATGAGACTGATAAAGACTTTATTATTTGTTATAACTGGACAAGAGGCAAAGGTAAAATAGGAAATTCATCTGTAACTATGATGAGAGTAGGTGCATTGAATCATGTCATAGAAGATCTAGAAAAAGATCCTGTGAAATATGTTAATCAATATAAAACAGCAAGCCAAGAATATATGTCAGCAAAAATCATCGAAAAATATGGTGAACTCACTTTTTGGCCTGATGAATGGTGCCGAAGCTTTCAAATTCATTGTATGCAATGGCGCTTTATGCGATTAATTAAAGAGCCTTCATTACCACCAAAAAACTGTAAAGTGTTAGTATTTCACGGTGCTGTTAATCCACCTGATGCAATTCAAGGCCACTGGCCTGGCAAAGTTCCTTTTTATAAAAAATTTTACAAAACAATCAAACCAACACCTTGGATTAAAAATGTTTGGAAATAAACAATATTAAGTTATAGAAAATCAATAGCCTTTATTTTGAATACTTAGCAAAAGGCTATTGAATAATTTCAAACAACAAAAAGTAATAAAAAGTTTTATTTGTTATAATTATGTTATAATTTTTACTATATATTTATTTAGACTATGGTGAACTTCAATGGATGAGAATAAACGTAAAGCCCTCCAAGCTGCGCTTGGTCAAATTGACAAACAGTTCGGAAAAGGTTCTGTTATGCGATTTGGTGATAAAAATGAAAACACAGATATTATCCCAGTTTCAACAGGTTCACTCGGTTTAGACATTGCTTTAGGAATTGGTGGTTTACCTCGCGGTCGTATCATTGAAATCTATGGCCCTGAGTCATCGGGTAAAACAACATTAACCTTGCATGCAATCGCTGAAGCTCAGAAAGCAGGCGGTACGGCTGCATTTATCGATGCTGAGCATGCTTTAGATCCAGTTTATGCTGCTAAACTTGGCGTTGATGTTGGCAATCTCTATATCTCTCAACCAGATAATGGTGAGCAAGCTTTAGAAATTGCAGATACTTTGGTTCGTTCTGGTGCAATTGATATTGTTGTTATCGACTCCGTCGCGGCTCTAACACCAAAAGCTGAAATCGAAGGTGATATGGGTGATTCTCATATGGGCTTACAAGCTCGTTTAATGAGCCAAGCACTTCGTAAATTAACGGCTAACATCAAAAAATCAAATACCTTAGTGATTTTCATTAACCAAATTCGTATGAAAATTGGTGTGATGTTTGGTAACCCAGAAACAACAACTGGTGGTAATGCCCTAAAATTCTATGCTTCTGTCCGTCTAGACATTCGTCGTATTGGTGCGATCAAAAAAGGTGATGAAGTGATTGGTGCAGAAACACGTGTTAAAGTTGTAAAAAACAAAGTTTCTCCTCCATTCAAACAAACAGAGTTTGACATTATGTACGGTGAAGGAATTTCTCGTACAGGTGAAATCATCGACCTTTCTGTAAAGGCCAATATTATTGAAAAATCAGGCTCTTGGTACAGCTATGGCGATAAACGCATTGGACAAGGCAAGGAAAATGTTAAACAATTTTTGAAAGACAATCCTGAATTAGCAACAGAAATTGAACAACAAGTGAGAGAATACTTCTTATCTCGCCCAATCGATGAAATCTTGCTCAGCACAGATGATGATCATTTTGAACTAGATGAGACTGAGAACGAAATCTAATCTATAATTAGCCACCGCCATGGTGGCTTTTTACTTTATATACACAGATCTTTATATGTCAAACCCTACAGAAAACCGATCAGAAGTTCGTTTTGTAACCGTTAACGAACACCAGTCAGGACAACGTGTTGATAATTTCTTAATGGCACAGTTCCGTACTTTACCCAAAAGCAGAGTCTATCAAATGATTCGTAAAGGTGAAGTTCGTGTTAATAAGGGCCGCGTTAAACCTGAAACTCGTATAACCGCAGGCGATATCGTTCGTATCCCACCTGTTTCATTAACATCTGGCGCTGAAAATGAAATTCCTATTTTCTGGAAAGAACGTTTAATCAATAGCATTATTCACGAAGATGATCGTCTATTAGTAATCAATAAACCTGCAGGCATCGCCGTTCATAAAGGTAGTGGATTACCTTATGGCGTTATTGAAGTATTGCGTGCAGCTCGCCCAGAACTAGAATTTTTAGAATTAGTTCATCGTTTGGATAAAGATACCAGCGGCTGTTTAATTTTAGCTAAAACTGGTAAAATCTTGCGTGATTTACAAAAAGCGACAATGAACAAACGTTATCTGTGTTTGGTTAAAGGCTATTGGGATAAAGGTCGTTTTGATCAGCACGCTAAATTAGATATTGAAAATCGTGAACATGGTGAACGTCATGTTGTTGTTTCAGCTAATGGTAAAGAAGCACATACTCGCTTTAATATTGTTGATCACTATCCAAAAGCATCTCTATTAGAAGCTATGTTATTTACAGGTAGAACACATCAAATCCGTGTTCACGCTGCGAATTTAGGCTTTCCATTATTAGGTGATGAGCGCTATGGCGATCCTGAAGCTAACAAGACTTTTAAATCTAAAGGACTCAATCGTATTTTCTTGCACTCGCATAGTTTAATGATTGACATGCCACCATATGATTATGCATTCAGTGCACCTCTGCCTGATGACTTAAACAAATTTTTATCTAATTTAAGATAATCTATAAAATCCAGACTCAGCTCTGGATTTTTTTATGACACAAATCAAGATGCCAACTATATCTACGTATTTTTTCTTCTATCTTTTTTAAAAATCAGCTATTTTTGTTCTTTACCTAAATTTAAGAAGACTAACATGGATATATTAAAAGACTGGAAATTACAATCCATCGCGATTGCAATCATCGCTCTTTGCGAGGCGATTGGAAAACGTGAAATAGGCATTGTGCTAGTTTTCCCTATGCTCTATGCAATGATAGCGGGCGGTATCATTAGTGTACCAAAATTTAAGATTCTCTCTGAAAAAAATATGAAACATGCTTCATCATTCATGGGTGTAGCGTTAATCTTATTAATCGCAAAATTAGGTATGTCTGTTGGACCAAATATTGAAAAAATAATGGATGCGAAAGGTGCTCTTATCTTTCAAGAAGTTGGTCATTTTGCAGGAACCATTCTTTTAGGTCTTCCTCTAGCAATTATGTTAGGCATGGGAAGAGAAGCCGTTGGTGCAACCTATTCTGTAGGTAGAGAGCCAAACATTGCAATCGTTGAATCCAAATATGGTCTAGATTCTCCCGAAGGTCGTGGTGTAATGGCAATGTATATCTGTGGCACACTATTTGGTGCAATTTGGATGTCTGTTTTATCAAGCGTTATCGCTAAAATGGACATTTTGAATCCTTTAGCACTTGCAATGGGCGCAGGTGTTGGTAGTGGCAGTATGATGGCTGCTTCTGTAGCTCCAATCATTGCCCACTATCCTGAACAAGCAGATAACATTCAAGCCTATGCCGCATCTGCCAATTTAATGTCGAGCATATTAGGGATTTATATTTATATATTCTTCTCTTTACCATTGGCATCATTCTTATATAACAAAATCAAAGGCATTAAGGTGTAATTTATGACACATAAACTTTTAGAAACAATCGCCCTTTTAATCTTATTGAGTATTTTTACAGCATTAGGTAATGCAGTTAGCCTCTCAATCTACGGTGCTGGCTCAAGTTCTTTTATCTCCTTATTCGCAGATGGCATCATTGGAATGTCGATTTTAGCCATCATATCTTTATTGGGTTATTTAATAGGTGCTTTACCGAAATTAAATAAGTTACCTGTAATTTTATGGGCATCATTAGTTGCAGCTTATCTCTCTTCCCCTTATTTCCCTTACAGTACTCTTTTAGTCGACTTAACAAACAAAGTGTCACTATTAATTATCTGTACACCTGTTTTAGCATTTGCAGGGCTTGCTCTAGGTAAAGATTTAGCTCAGTTCAAAAAAATCTCATGGAAAATCATCCCTGTTTCACTCGCTGTTTTTACAGGAACTTTTATATTTGCAGCACTCATCGCACAAATTACATTGAAATGGGAAGGCGTGATTCCATAAATCATTCAATTGGAGATTAACATAATGAATAAAGAAGAATTGAAACAACGCGTCTGTGATGCCATTGCCAATCGTAAAAATGATATTAAAGCATTGGCCGAAGACATTTGGCGTGAACCTGAATTGGGTTACAAAGAGACAAAAACTGCAGCTAAAGTTGAAGCAGCCTTCGACTCTTTAAACATCCCATATCAAAATAAGCTCGCATTAACAGGTGTAAAAGCTAGATTAAAAGGTGGAAAAGGTAGTAAATATAGCGTTTGTGTCATTGGTGAATTGGATGCAATTATTTGTGCTGATCATCCTGATGCTGATCCTTTATCAGGCGCAGCGCATTGCTGTGGTCACAATGCACAAATTGCAAATATGATGGCTGTCACAATGGGACTAATTGATTCTGGGGCAATGGAATATCTTTCTGGTGATGTTGTACCATTTGCTGTACCAGCCGAAGAATATGTGGAAATTGCTTATCGTAATAAACTTATAAAAGAAGGAAAAATTAAATATATCGGCGGTAAACCTGAATTAATTTCACGTGGTGAATTTGATGATATTGATATGGCATTACAAATTCATTTAACCAGTGTGCCTGAAAGTCGCCCCAATGGCTTTATAGAAATGTCTACAACAACCAATGGTTTTATTGGCAAATTAATTAACTACAAAGGAAAACCTGCACATGCAGCGGCTGCGCCTCATTTAGGTGTAAATGCTCTAAATGCTGCCATGATGGGAATAATGGGTGTTAATGCTATTCGTGATACTTTCCGAGAACAAGATTATATACGTTTTCACCCTATCATTACTCAAGGGGGGGATTTGGTAAATGTTGTTCCTAGCGATGTAAGATTAGAAAGTTATGTCCGTGCTGCAAGTGTTGATGCAATGGTAGATGCAAATGAGAGAATTACTCAGGCTTTAACAGCAGGTTCTATGGCTGTTGGTGCTGAAGTTGAGGTTCAAGATTTACCAGGCTACCTACCGTTATACAATAATATTACTTTAAATAGTTTTTTAGAGAATAATGCTAAAGAGCTGATTGGTACAGATAATGTTTGGACAGCTCCACACATCACAGGCAGTACAGATACAGGTGACTTATCTCA
>CANRJJ010000035.1 GCA_947630895.1 uncultured Wohlfahrtiimonas sp.
TTTTGGAATAACACCCAAAAAGACCTGAATCCCCATCAAAACAAACAAAATAATTGAAGGAAAAATCTAAAGAAACCCAAGAAAAAATGAAAAATAAGAATTAATTTCTATAAAACACCACAAATATTCTATTAGGCAAATACAAAAAAGCCATTTCATTTAGAAATGGCTTTTTAAATGCACTATATAGTGTTTATATTCCCATACATACACCAATAGATTGTAGTGTTTTCACTAAATCATGGTCTCTTGGCAACAATCTTGGTTGTCCTGCTACTTTTTCTAAAGGAACTGCAACTAATTTTCCGCCTTGGCTCGCCACCATCACACCTGTAATGCCTTCTTTTAAGAACTCCACAGCTTTACTACCACATTGAGTTGCAAAGATACGGTCATTTGCAGTTGGTGTACCACCACGGCTTACGTAACCTAATGTTGTCAATCTTGCTTCAATACCAGTTAACTCAGGAATTTGATCTACTAACTTCATAGCAGCCGCATGTTTTTTAGGTTTTAGACCCAATAATGCATCTTCTTGAGAAATCGCACCTTCCGCTACTACTAATAGTGCAGCTTTATGTTCAAATATTTGAGCTTTCAATGATTTTACAATTGCATTAGTAGAATATGGAATTTCAGGAATTAAGCAAATATCCGCTCCACCAGCTAATGCAGCACCTGCTGCCAACCAACCTGCATCTCGCCCCATCACTTCTAATATCATTAAACGATGATGTGAATCAGCAGTTGTACGCAAACGATCTAAAGACATAACAGAAACTTGAACCGCCGTGTCATAGCCAAACGTGATATCCGTCTGAGCAATATCGTTATCTATTGTTTTAGGCAAAGTTACGATTGGCACACCTTTCTTAGATAACTCATAAGAAAAACGTTGTGTACCATCACCACCTAAACAGACCAAAGCATCTAATCCTAATGCTTCAAAACTTTTGATACAGTTATCGACAGCTTCTTCAGTACCCTTCGCTTTACCACCACCACGACCTGTACCTAAAATTGTTCCACCTAGACCAATGATTGGGCTAACAGCAGATTTATCTAAAGGCATAACACATCCTTCAGCTAAACCTAAGAATCCATCATGAATACCAGTGACTTTCCAACCTTCATTAAGCGCAGCTAAAGTTACAGCTCTCAAAGCAGCATTCAGTCCCTGACAATCGCCACCAGCTGTTAAAATACCAATATGTTTGCTCATGCTTTATAGCCTCTCAATTTTATCTATTCGTTCTCGTCTTTCCAGACTTTTAGGATTTCTATATTATCAGAAAGCTTTAGTGGCTGATGTAATTCGGATAATACTAAAACAGCCAGCGCTTCATTTTCTTTTACCAAAACAATCTCACCAGCAACTTCATTATGCGCATAAATTGTGTCACCAATATTAACATTAGTATTATTGCCCAAAGCAATTCGACCTAAGCGTTTTTTATTTTTACCTAAATCACGTAAACGCGTTACGATTTCTTGCCCGATATAACAACCTTTACGCGGATGCACACCTTTTAATACGTCTAAACTAACCATTTGCGGCACATATTTACCTTGAGTTGATTCAATCACCCAAGGAATCGAGAAGTCTTTAGGTAATACAGATAACTCTTCTTGATCCACATTCACAACTTCAATCGTTACTTTTGAACGGAATAGATATTTTCGCAATAGAGCTGCAATGCTTTCACCAATACATCTTGGCAAATACAGTTCAAAGTGCTCATTGCTCTCTTTAACAATCCAAAAAACTGCTTCTAATCGCCCTTTAATATTGCACAAGCCAGCCAAACCTGAATTATCAGCGTGCTCATAAAGATAATCCAAATGATCCATATCCGCAGTTAATTGCCCATGTAAAAAATTACGAGCATCTGCACCTGATACAACCAATTTTGCAAAATCCATCATTATCTTGTTCCTCATTAACTTCATATATTAAGACTACTCTATATAGTATAGATATATTACTTAATTTCCTCTGATTCATTTGCAAGCTTTACACTTTAGAAGCATAATCAGGACGCTTTTATAATATACAAACACCAATTGAGGATAATATGCGCCCTTTAAAAGCTTACCTTTCGAAAAATGCATTACTACACAATATCGCCTTTCTTAAACAGCAAGCACCACAAAGCCGCTTCTGCTCAGTTGTAAAGGCAAATGCATATGGCCACAGAGTCGAACTTTTAGCTCCAATTCTAGAACAAGAAACAGATTATTTTGCAGTTGCTGCGATCGAAGAAGCAGAGGAGCTTCGTAAAATCAGTACAACTAAACCAATAATTTTATTAGAAGGTGTCTTTGAGCATTATGAATATAACTTGTGTGATGAGTTCAATTTCATTCCTGCTATCGCTAATGAACAGCAGTTACAATGGTTATTAGATGCAAAATTACATAATCCAATCAAAGTTTTGGTTAAAGTAAACAGCGGCATGAATCGCTTAGGCATTCCTGCTGAGCAATTGAATCATTACTATCAGTTGTTATCTCAATCTGAAAATGTGAAAGAAATAGAGTTAATGACGCATTTTGCATCTGCTGATGAACCAAATTCATCGAAAACAACAGAGCAACTTTCTGTGATGAACAACTTAGCGATTTCTTTACCTGTCACAATGTCAAATTCTGCACATATCTTCTATCAGGATAAACCAGAACAATCTTTCATCCGTGCAGGTTTATCATTATATGGTGCTTCGCCTTTCAGTGATAAAACAGCAGAAGAAATTGGGTTAAAACCAATTTTAGAATTGCGTTCTAAGATCATTCATGTGAATCATGTTAAAGCTGGTGATCAAATTGGCTATGGTGCAACTTATACTGCGACACACGATATGCCAATTGGCGTAATCGCTTGTGGTTATGCGGATGGATATCCAAGAGAAATATCAAAAGATGCCTATGTATTAATTGATGGCTATAAAGCACACTTGGTTGGCCGTGTTTCGATGGATATGTTTATGGTGGATTTAAGTAATGTGCCTGAATCCAAATGGCAACATGAAGCGATTCTATTTGGCGAACAACTTCCGATTGAATATGTTGCAACATGGGCGAATACGATTCCCTATACGATTTTTACACATCTAGCAAAACGTATTCACTTCCACGTTATTGACTAATTATTCGCTGTAGTGAACTCTCAAGCCACCAAATGTTTGGCTTGTTGGCATAATTTCGATTTGGTTCACATTAATGTGTTTTGGTTGGTTCGCTAACCAGAACACAATATCAGCAACATCTTTACCTGTTACAGGATGTGCGTTTTGATATAAAGCAGCTGCTTTATCATCATCGCCTTTAAAACGAACATTCGAGAATTCTGTTTCACTGCACAATCCTGGCTCTACATTCGTTACTCGAATATTTTTACCAAACAAATCAGCACGAAGATTTAAACTGAACTGCTTAACAAATGCTTTCGTTGCTCCGTAAACATTACCACCAGGATAAGGCCAGTTACCTGCCATAGAACCCATATTGATAATATAGCCATCATTGCGTTTAACCATATGTGGTAAAAATAGTTGCGACAACGAAACAAGACCTAAAACATTAGTATGAACCATTGTTTCCCAATCAGCATAATTCGCTTCATGTGCGCCTTCTAAGCCTAAAGCAAGCCCTGCATTATTCACCAAAACATCTACATGACCAAATTGTGCAATAATTTTTTCTACTGTTGCTTCGGCATCTTTTCTATTTGTAACATCTAATGCAAACCCAACAAATTTATCACCCAACTCTTGTTGTATAGCGGCTAAACGCTCTTGACGTCTTGCAACACCAATAACTGTATGTCCTGCTGCTGCAAAAACCTTAGCCATTTCATAACCAAAACCTGATGATACACCTGTGATGACAACATTCATTCTATTCTCTCCGTCCTTTTTTGATCAATTCTGATTTTCTAACTTTCTTCAAAAGCAAATAAAATTACATCATTAATATTTTTAACATCATCAATCGCCATTAACAAACGATCAATGCCCATAGCAACACCGCTAACTAACTCTGGCATTTTTGCCATTTCTTGTAAAAACAATTCATCAATCTCTATTGCTGCCAATCCATATTCTTGTCGCATAATATTTTCATGCTCAAATCTTCTGCGTTGCTCAATGGGATCTGTTAATTCTTCATATCCATTGGCCAACTCCAATCCTTTCCAATAGATTTCAAAGCGTTTTCCGATGGAATGCCCTTGGCAACCTTCCGTAATCTTCGCTAATGATGCTTGCGATGCAGGATAGCTGTGCAAAACAATAATAGCATTAGGATCTAGACTTGGCTCTAAGATATGGCTCATTATTAAATCTAAATATTCATCTTTAGTTTTTGGCTCAAAAGCGATATTGATGTGATGATCGTCCAATATTTTTTTCAAGCCAGCAATTTCTGTCAAAAATGGATTAATCCCTAATTTTTCTAAATAGAGATTTAAATAACTATATTCCTGCACAAGAATATCTTGCCCTGATAATAAACGAATAATTTTAATCACTTCTTTAGCAAGATCGAACAAATCATATCCCACTCGATACCATTCAAGCATCGTAAACTCAGGCGTATGTTTTTTACTTAATTCACCATCACGAAAAACCTTACCCAAATAATAGATAGAATCTGAATTGCGAGCCAATAAACGCTTCATGTGATATTCAGGCGAAGTAATTAAATAGGTCGTTTGATTAAACAATGTACCTGGTCCATTAAATTTGCTCATGAAGTTTAATAACGCAGGATCGCTATTCCCAAACTGGCTCATAATTGGGGTGTCCACTTCCGTCACATTTTCTTGCCAGAAATATTCGCGAATTGCTCTTAATAAATTCGCACGTCGTTTAATCTTTTGACTCACATCTTTCTCCATAAAAAAAGCCTAGACAATTATCTAGGCTTTTCATTATTTAGTCATCATCAATTGATGCTTGCTAATAACTCTTTCGCTTTAGCAATTTGGCTAGGATTACCATCTCGCACAACTTCATCCAATAAAGGCTTAGCTAAGCTCTTATCAAAATCCATATATGCAACTGCCAATTCCAATTTCACTTGTTCTGACTCAAAATCACCATCTGTAACTTCATCATTGCCAACATCTGCTACAGGTGCTGCAATTTCTTGTACTTCCTCAACAGCAACGATCGGTTCTTCAATCTCGGCAAGAACTAGTGGTTCAATTATTTCAATCGATGGCTCTTCGATCGTAGTCTCAACTGACTGAGCTAATTTTTCGATTTCAGGCTCTTCACTGACTTCTAAATTGAGTGATGGGAAATCGATCACATCTTCTTCTAACAAATGATCGGAAATTGACGTTGGTGCTGTTACTACCTCAGGCGCTGATTCTAATGCATCGATGTCAAAAGAGGCTAGTTCAATTGTGTTTTCACCAAATTCCGCGGCCTGTTCATCAATAATTTCTGTTTCAATTATTTCAGGCATCTCAATAGGTGAAGCATTAATCGCATTAAGCTCTTCCAAAGACTCTTCTGAATGTTCAATGTTTGTTCTAACTGAATTATCAATCGGATCTTCTAAAACAGGCTCTGTTGAAAAATCTAAAGAGTTTAAGAAAGCTGCACCTGATTCTTCTTCAGTTGTATCCGCAATGAAAGATAAATCCATTTTTGCATTTTTTTCAACTGAACTGTTTGCAGAATCACTGATTAACTCTGAAATATCGTTAGCATGATCTTCTAACAAACTCGCAAAATCTTGTGGCTTATCGGCTTCAGCAACATCATCGATCAATGTCGATGATGCAGTGTCCAATAAATCAGGGAAACTGATATATTCAGGAAGATCCATAGACTCATTTTCTTCTACAGCTTCAGTTTCAGCATCAGGGTAATTTTTAGAAGAGAACAATGGATTATTTTCACCAAACCCTTCTTGTGATGCTGTATTTTCTTCTTCAACTGAGAATGAAGATAAATCAAAATCTAAGCCATCATAATCTTCTGTCTTTTGCTGCGCTTCATCTTCAATGACAGCTTCAGTTGGTTCTGTTGTTGATAATGTAAAATCTAAACCACCGTATTCTTCCGTAGTTTCTTCTGTGTTATCTACAGGTTCTTCGACTGAATCAATTGGCGACAAAGTAAAATCTAAACCACCAAAGCTTTCCTCAGCAGTATCTACTGTATTTGCTACTTCAGGTGTAAGATCAGAATCATCCGTTGATGAAAGATCAAAATCTAAAGCACTATATTCAGGTGTTTCTTCTACCACAATAGACTCTTCAACTTTAGCAGGAGCTTCTTCTGCACTAGTAATGGCAAAATCTAATGCTTCAATTGTTTCAACTTCTTGAGGTGTTACTTCTGTTTCAGCAGCAATAGAAGAATCTAGATCATTAAAGTTTAAGTCAAAATCTAAACTTTCAATCGTTGCTTCATCTTTAGTTACTACTTCCTCAGTGATGACAGCTTGTTCAGCTACAGGTTTAGCTGCTTCTGCAGAAGCAACTACAGCTGCAACAGCCGCTGTTGCAATCGCTACTTCCTCGACTTTATCCTTACCATCTTTCTTTTTATCTTTTTTCAATGATAATTTTTTAGGTTGCTTCGGCTCATCATCTTTTTTACGACGACGTAACACAATCATTAAAATTGCCAAAATAATAACCAATGCCGCCGCACCGATATACATAATATTTTCAAATATTAATTCCACAATACCTGGTTCTGGCTCTGGATCCGGCACAATATAAATAGGTCTTTTTGGTGGAGCTTCTACGGGCGCTGGTGCTTCAACCTGTACGGGTGCTTCAATAGCAGTTTCAACAACCTCTGTCACAGGTGGTTGAGCTTGTTCAGTTACTGGAGCGACATTTTGTGCTGGCTCTGATATTCCTGTACTTGAAGCTGTCTCTACAGGTAACTCTGATACTATAGGTGCAGTACCCACATTAGCTGTCTCTGCTACAGGCTCTTGAATACTTGCACTACTTGATGGACTAGCAACTTCCTCAACAGGCTCAGGTGCTAAAGTTAAAAAATCTTGATCTGATTCTGCAACAACTGGCTCAGCTGCTTCAGTAGTTGTTTCTTCCGGTGCTGCTTCAGGAGCTATAGTCTTAACTGTAACAGGTGGTGCTGGTAATTCATAAATAAACGCAACACGATCATTATTCGTTGCTTGCTCATCTGCTTTTACAAACTGATGCTGTACTTCTTCTGTTTTACCAGGGATGACTAAAGTAACATTCGCTAATAAAACGCCATTTGGAGAGAAAGCTCTTGGATTATTTGCCTTAATAATCTCAATCATTTTTTGTGGCGTAACATCCGATGGTCTAACTTTATTCGCAATACTCCATAATGTTTCACCTTTTGCGACAGGGCCATATCGCTTGATTAAATCATTATTTTTCTTTGCCGCAGCAACAGGTGCTTTCTTAGGTTCAGCTACTGCTTTTGGTGTTACAAGTGCTGCAACTTTTGGCTCTGGCTCAACTGCTACGGGCTTTTCTTCTTGAACGATCGGCACTTCAACCTTTGGCACTTCTACAACTTCAGGCACAGCTGCCAATTCTACATTTGTTTCAGGTACTACGACCGCTACTTCTTCTACTTTTACTTCTGGTTGCGGCTCTAGTTCCGCAACTTGTTCAGGCAAAACCTCTGCTGTTTCTACTGTATTTTCAACAATATCATTAGTCGGTAGCGCCTCTACTTCAACGGAACTCTCTTCATCCAACTCTGTAATTTCTATGAATGGTTCTTCTACTACTTCGGGCTTAAAATCTAATAAAATTGGCAGTTCAAAAATTTGCTTTCGATTATTCGCATCATTACTTTCTAATAACAATGTCAAAGCTGGCGATTCAATCTCTTCAGTTGTTACCAAAATCAGTTGTCTTTGCCCATTTTGTTCAACAATATCAATTGATAAATCATATCGAGGAATTGGGTGATTTAATCTCAAGTACTCAGTTGGGGATGCTAATTTAATCTCGCCCTCACCGATAACATCTGCTTGTAAACGCAGAGGCTCATTCAGATAAGAGGTTGTCCTTAAATTATCAACATCCGCTGCGTTCGTAACTCCGAAGACGCTTAATAGTGCAATTGCTAGTATATTTTTTTTTATCATAATTTTTTGTTCCGAGTACTCAATCTGAATTCATTCTAAAAGATTATTTAGAGCTTAAAATCGCAAAACTCCTCACATTCTATCGAAGTTTTTTAAAGTCTGTTATAAAAAATACAATGTTATATTTATCTTCTGCTTTATATTTGCTTATATATTCTCTCATTATAATATTAATAACAATCTCTATCCCATTTTTTAATCAAGGAATTCAATATGGCCATATTATGTCTAAGTGCAGTTTTACCAAATTTTAATAATTGGATCAAAAACTTACATGATATTGATCCGAGCTTAGATATTCGCACTTTAGATAATCCTGGCGATTTATCTGAAATCACATGTGCATTAGCTTGGAAGCCTTCTGATGATAACTTTAAAGATTTGCCTAACCTGAAATTTGTACAATCAACTGGCATGGGCATCGATCACTTATTGGTTTGTAAAAACATTCCTCAAGATGCCATGATTGCAAGAATTGTTGATCATGATATGCGTGAACAGATGGCTGAATATGCCCTTTATGGCGCACTCAAAGCTTATCGTAATATCCAATATTATAATCAGTACCAAGCTGAAAGCATATGGAAGATGAAGCGTCGTCCTTTCAAAAAAGACATCACAATTGGTGTTTTGGGCTTAGGTGAATTGGGTTCTTATGTTGCTAATACTTTGCAAGACAATGGCTTTAATGTGATTGGCTGGAAAAATAGTGCGAATAAGCCAGAGAGCGATATTCAGTTTTATCATGGCAAAGATCAACTGCCTGAGTTTTTACAACAGTGCAATATCTTAGTTTGCTTATTACCGCTCACGGATGAAACTCGCCATATTTTAAATAAAGAAACTTTCAAATTATTACCAGAAAATGCTTATATCATTAATCCTGCTCGCGGTGGGCATATTAATGAAGCTGATCTGTTAGAAGCGATTCAATCTAAATATTTAAGCGGCGCACTTTTGGATGTGTTTGAAACAGAGCCTCTACCAAGTGATCACCCTTTCTGGAAAGAGCCCGCGATAGAAATTACACCACATATTGCTGCTATGACAAATCCATTAACAGCAAGCCAGCAAGTTGCGGAAAATTTCAGATTATTCAACGAAGGAAAAATGCCAAATAACGTTGTGGATTTAAAACGCGGCTACTAACTTATGTTAAGATGGCGAGATCAAGTCTGTAGCGAGGTTAACATGCTAAAATTTAATAATGCCATCTTTTATATCGGTATTGTACTTACAGCGATCGGTGTATTGGTCGGCTTTCCATTCATTTTTTGGGGCAACCAAAACATTGGTATGTATTTTGTAAGTATGGTTGCACCCATTGGATTTTTACTATTTTTTACAGGGTTCGTTGGTTCAATTGCTTTAAGACCTCATGAAGAGCGTATTAAATCAGACATTGAATCTCGTAAAAAAGCTGAGAACTATCAAAGAACAGTTCCAGACTAATCCTTTAAAACTATCGACGAGAGCTTAAACGCTGACGATGACTTTCTGATAATACAGCACCCGTTGCTACAGAAACGTTTAAGCTTTCGATCTGACCCGCCATCGGGATTTTCAATAAGAAATCACATGATTCTTTCGTCAAACGGCGCATACCTTCACCTTCAGAACCCATGATCATTGCTAAAGCACCTGTTAAGTTTGCTTCATAAATTGTTTCAGTCGCTTCGCCAGCCAATCCCGCCAACCAAATACCACGCTCTTTTAAATCATCCAAAAGGCGCGCTAAATTAGTCACTTCAATAAATGGAATTCGTTCAGAACTACCGCTAGAAATTTTACGCACAACCGGTGTCAATCCACACGCTCTATCTTTTGGCACAATTACAGCATCCACGCCAAATGCTTCAGCACTTCTTAAGCATGCGCCAACATTATGTGGGTCAGTCACACCATCTAAGATTAATAAAAACGGTGTGCTTGTTTTGTCTAATAGATCAAATAAGTCATGCTCATTTTGAGCTGCTCTTACGCGTACTTCTGCTGCAATACCTTGATGACGTGTTTCTTCGCCAACTTTAGATTCCAACATTTTTTGATTAACCATATTCACTGGCACTTTTTTATCTTTTAGCTTTGCTAGAAAAGATTGTGCTCGCTTATCCAAACGCTGATCATTTAACCAGATTTGCACCACAGAACCTTGATCAAATGCTGCTTCCACAGCATGAAAACCATGAATCCACATTGTTGTACTCATAAATCACACCTTGTATTATTTTTTGGATGAAAAAAACCGCACACAGTGCGGTTCTTAATATCTATTACACTAAAATTAGTTACGATTCATTGCATTTAAATCTTCAAATGCTTCTAAAACACGATTTACTAATGATACTTGACCTGCACGCAACCATGCACGTGGATCATAGTATTTTTTATTTGGTTTTTCTTCGCCTTCTGGGTTACCCAATTGGCCTTGCAAATAATCTTTATTCTCATTGTAATACTTCAACACACCTTCCCAAGTTGCCCATTGTGTATCTGTATCAATGTTCATTTTGATTACGCCATAAGAGATCGCATCACGAATGTCTTTCAAGTCTGAACCTGAACCACCGTGGAATACGAAATCCAAGCTGTCTTTTGGCAAGTTGAATTTTTCAGAAACATATTTTTGTGAGTTTTCTAAAATTACTGGCGTCAAACGAACATTACCTGGCTTATAAACACCGTGTACGTTACCGAATGAAGCTGCAATTGTGAAACGTGGGCTTACTTGAATCAATTTCTCATAAGCATATGCAACATCTTCAGGTTGTGTGTATAGCAATGAATTATCGATATCTGTGTTATCCACGCCATCTTCTTCACCACCTGTACAACCCAATTCGATTTCTAGCGTCATACCCATTTTAGCCATACGCTCTAGGTATTTTGCTGAAATTTCGATATTCTCTTCTAAAGTCTCTTCTGATAAATCGATCATGTGTGAAGAGAATAATGGTTTACCTGTTTCTTTAAAGAATGCTTCACCAGCATCTAATAAACCATCGATCCATGGCAATAATTTTTTTGCAGCATGGTCAGTATGTAAAATTACAGGAACGCCGTAATCAGCAGCAACTGCATGAACATATTTAGCACCAGCAATCGCACCTTTAATCGCAGCTTCTTGACCTTCTAATTTCAAGCCTTTGCCAATAAAGAATTGCGCACCACCGTTTGAAAATTGAATAATTACAGGCGATTTAGCCTTAGCTGCAGCCTCTAAAACACCGTTAACAGATTCTGTATTCACAACATTAACTGCAGGCAGTGCAAAACCCTCTGCTTTAGCGATTTCAAATACTTTTTGTACGTCATCACCTGACAAAACACCTGGTTTTACTGCATCTAAAATTTTAGCCATTTCTCCATCCTCATAATTACCAATTATTGATCGGCGTATTCTATCATAACGAATAAAAATTTCCCGCTATCTCCGATGATATTCTTTATCAAAAATCCACCATAGTGCTATTTTCCAAATCTTAATTATAATGATTATCAAAATTTTAATTAATGATTTAAAAACACAAGGTAGCGCTACATGAGTGATTACTTAGAAAACCCTCAAAAAATTCATTCAGACATTATTAATGCTCTTAAAGCTGTTTCTGTCATCATCATTCCGGCAGCGGGGTTATTTCTTTTTAATATCGCAATGTACTCTTATAAGTCTGCCTATTTCGCGACTTTTCATCTGCCTTTTATTCCGTTGGAATCTTCGTTATGGCTCGATGTTGTGCAAAACAAAACCTTGGTCATACTACTGCTGACTCTACTGTTCTTCGCAATCGGCTTTATTTTAGGTGGCGTATTTATGTTTCGCCACAGCATCGAAAAAGTGACTGCTCAAGAGTTTTCTTGGCCAGTATGTATCGCCACTTTTTTATTATTGAGCCCTTTTATCTTTAGCCTACCTGGCATTACGTTTGGTGTAAGATTTTTAATAGTGATCATTTATGCCTTCTTCATCCCTTTTGCCTTCACCAAACATTTCCATGATCTACTGCACAATGCGAGTAAGCTTCTGCCCCATTTTTTCTTCTTAAAGAAAAAGGAAAAAGCGGTATTGCATGATTTAGCTTTCATCATTTTAGGTGTTACTTACTTATTCATCATCTTCACACTTTTTATTCTACTCATGGAATTTGTCGCGGCTAAATTAGGTGTTTATCACGCCCAAGAAAAAGAGCAAATGATGATTTCAGGTGAGTTTTTAAAGATGCAGGAACACATCCTAGTGGGCAAAGATTCAATCTATTTAGAAGGTTGTGATTATAAAAAATGCGTTGGTTATCAACCCATCAAAAAACCTGATGGGGACACCATTATTCAGCCACGCTTTTTTACTGTGAATGAAATCAACTTCTTAAATCCTGAAATTGTGGAAGAGTAAAACAATTATGGCTTCAACTCTTCGATCAGTTTCAAAATACTATTGATGCGCACTTCTTCATTCTCCATCGGCAATTTGTAACGCAATACTTCTTGCCCTTGGAGCTGATAAAACTGTGGCTTTTTCTGAATCAAATCGATCAACGCTTTTAAGTTCAAATTAGGTTTTGCACCAAATACGATTCTTACACCTTCGGCCGTCGCTTCAATTTTTTCTAAATTCAATGGCGCTGCTTTTATTTTAATCTCTGCAACCTTAAATAATCGCTTAGTTTGATCAGGCAATAAACCAAAACGGTCGATCATTTCGATGTGAATATTATTCAATGCTTCTAAATCTTCAGCACTCGCGATGCGTTTATATAAAGATAATCTTGTCGGAACATCCGCAATATAATCTTCAGTAATTAATGCAGGAATGCCTAAGTTAACTTCTAAACCTTGTTTAAACGGTTGATTAATATCTAGCTCTTCACCTCGTTTAATTGCTTCAACTGCACGTGTCAGCAATTCCATATACAGCGAAAATCCCATTTCTGTTATCTGTCCACTTTGTGAATCGCCCAACAATTCACCTGCACCACGGATTTCTAAGTCATGATTCGCGATCATAAAGCCCGCACCTAATGTTTCGGTTTCTGTCAGCGCTTCAATACGTTTTATTGCATCTTTCGTCATCTGCTTTTGAGATGGCACAATTAGATAACAATAAGCACGATGATGCGATCGCCCTACTCGTCCACGCAATTGATGCAACTGCGCCAAGCCTAATTTATCTGCACGATTAATAATAATCGTATTGGCATTCGGCACATCGATCCCCGATTCAATGATTGTTGTGGACAACAGAATCTGAATGCGATGATGGTAGAAATCGAGCATGATATTTTCAAGCTCAGACTCCTTCATTTGACCATGGGCAATGCCAACGCTCACATCAGGCATTAAGCGCTCCAATGTATCTTTCATCAAATGAATCGTTTCCACTTCATTGTGTAAAACATACATTTGCCCGCCACGTTTAATCTCACGATTAATCGCCTCAATGATCAATTCATCATTCCATTCATTCACAAAAGTTTTAACAGCAATTCGTTCCATCGGTGGTGTTGCAATGATGGATAGCTCACGCAAACCAGATAATCCCATATTTAATGTGCGAGGAATCGGCGTTGCCGTCATTGCTAATAAGTTCACTTCTGTACGCAATGACTTGAGTTGTTCTTTATGTTTCACACCAAAGCGATGCTCTTCATCAATGATGATCAAACCCAAATTATTAAACTTCACATCTTTTGACAGTAACTTGTGCGTACCAATCACAATATCGATCTTACCTTCTGCCAATAGTTCCAATGTTTGTTTTGTTTCTTTCGAACTTCTGAAACGCGATAATCCTGCAATTTTGACAGGCCAATCTGCAAAGCGATCAATGAAATCTTGTACATGCTGTTCTGCCAATAATGTTGTCGGTGCTAATAAAGCCACTTGATAGCCATTCATCACCGCCACAAATGCAGCACGCATAGCAACTTCAGTTTTACCAAAGCCAACATCACCACAAATAATGCGATCCATTTTTCCAACGGTTAAATCGCCCAAGACATCATCGATGGCGCGTTGCTGATCTGGCGTGGTTTGAAATGGAAAGCTTCCCGAAAATTGCGCATATTCATCAGGTACTTCCATTCCCTTGCCTTCTTGCAATTCGCGTCTTGAATAGATATCCAATAACTCAGCAGCAGTATCATGAATTTTCTCAGATGCCTTTTTACAGATTTTTTCCCACTGATCAGAGCCCAATTTATGCCAAGGTGCAGTCTCTTTCGAGCCACCTGTATATAGCGATAAATCATTCAAGTCTGTAATTGGAATATAGAGTTTAGAGTTACCTTTGTATTCAATCATCAATAATTCATTGCCATCGATATTATCCAAACCAACATAACGGCCGACACCATGTTTTAAATGCACAATTGGATCACCTTCTTTTAAGTGATCAATACTTGTGAGCATGGATTTAACATCGACTGTTTTTTGCTGTTTTTTACGCGTTGTTTGAATCGGAATGCCAAGCAAACTATTTTCAGTCACTAAAGTGAACTGATCTTTGTAGCTAAAGCTATGGCTCAATGAACCTGTTAATAATGTAAATGGATCAGGTGTTTTGACAATGTCAGCAAAGTTATTTTTAAGGGTTGGCGATAAGGCTAATTCTTTTAGTTTTTCTAATAATATCTCTCGTCGCCCTGTGGTTTCAGTCGTCACAATTAATGTGCTATTTTCATGATCCTTTAACCATCCTGAAATCTGTTCTACTTTTCTAACCGCAGCATCATCGCCTGAAAAACTCAAAGAAACCTTTGGTTTGTCTACCAAGATCTGCTCTAAACCATTAAAGTTTAGATAAAGCCTTGCGGGTGACAATAATGGTCTTTCAATATCATGGCGATAGCGTTCATATCGGCTATCGATCAAACGCTGAAAGCCTTCCGCACTTTTATATAAATTCGGATAAGTAATGAATGTTGTCTGCTCACCCAAATAATCAAATAACGTTGCTGTTTCTTCAAAAAAGAGTGGCAGATAATTCTCAACGCCCGCAGGCAAGTTACCATTCACTATTTCTTTATAAAGCTGACATTTGGTTGTATCCACTTCAAACGCATTTTTAAATTTCTTTTGAAACAGCTCTAAAGATTGTGGACTGTTATCAAATTCACGTGCTGGCAAAATAGATAACTCAGGAATCGTATCAATCGTGCGCTGAGTTTCAGGATCAAAGGTTTTAATGCTGTCCACTTCATCATCAAACAAATCCACACGAATCGGTGTTTTAATCCCCATCGGGAACAGATCGATGATTGCACCACGAATGGCAAATTCACCAGGCTCCATCACTTGTTTTACATTTTGATAACCTGATGCTTCTAAGCCTAATCGCCATTGATCACGATCGACAATATCTCCTGCCTTTAATACCAAAACATGACCATCAAAAAACTTCGGTGGCGCTAATCTCTGCATTAACGTTGGAATGGTCACAATCAAAGATTGAATCGCACCTTGGCGCAATCTTGCCAAAATAGATAATCGCTCAGAGATAATGTTCAGCTGCGGAGAAAAGCTGTCATAAGGCAATGTTTCCGTATCTGGAAACAACGTTGCATTATGTCCAAAGAATGCCAAATCCTGCGCTAGGCTTTCCGCTTGTTGCATATTCTCAACAATCGTAACAATTTTCTGCGAACTGTTTTTCGCTGAATAGTTCAGCGTGAATGCAAATGATGCACTGTTTTGTTGTTGCCACTCAACGGTTTTATTGGTGGTTGGAATAGACTCTGAAGCAATCGAAAATGGTTTTTGTTTGGACATAATAATTTAGATGGCTGAGAAATATACTTTGGAATTGTATGCTTTACCTCACCATAGGACAAATTTAAGTTCGATGATGCTATTTTTGACCGAGTATGAATGCAGGTAAACCATGAATAAAACATTCCTCGACGTCTAACTAAATCAAACATTTTTAGCAACTTTTCGTTATAATGCCGCGTTATACGTAAAAATTTCATGGTGATTGATCGATGTCCTCTTTTTTTATTACTTGTGCACAAGGTTTAGCGCCTTATGTTATAGACGAACTTGCTGCTTTAGGTATTGAATCTACTAGCGATGCCACTGGCGTACGCTTTGAAGGTGGCTTAAAAGAGGCATATCAAGCACTGTTGTGGACACGTTGTGGTTCTCGTGTTTTATTGCAGTTAAAAACAGGAACAATGAAAGATCTCGATGATTTACATCGTCAGCTTTCAGGCTTCCCTTGGTCTACGCACATGAGCGATGATCAAACGTTTGTCATTCAAGTGACGACAAAGCGCGCACAACATATCCATACACAATTTGCAGCACAACGTGTTAAAGACTCGATTGTCGATTACTTTGATATGACAACTGGCGGCCGCCCTTCTGTTGATAAAGAAGATCCTGATTTCCGTTTTTATGTTCATATTCAAGATACTGCATTCACATTGTATTTAGATTTAAGTGGCGAGCCATTACATAAACGTGGCTTCCGTACAGAACAAGGCGTTGCACCAATTAAAGAAAACTTAGCAGCAGCTTTGTTATATCGTTCTAAATGGCCTGAAAAAGCTAAAGAGCATCAAGATTTTATTGACCCTTTATGTGGTGCAGGGACGATTTTAATCGAAGCTGCATTGATGGCGCGTGATATTGCACCTGGTTTATACCGCCCTAGATTTGGATTTGAAAACTGGCGCATGCATGATGCTCACATTTGGAGTGAATGCGTTCGCTTAGCTAAATTACGTGCTGAAGAAGGCAAAGATTTCTATCAAGGTAAGTTATACGGCGTTGAGCGTAATGCTCGTATGATCGGCATTACTAAATCGAACGCGGACAGAGCTGGCGTATTAAAAAATATGTCGTTCTCTCACCAAATGTTCCAACATTTTAAAAAGCCTGAAAACTTAAGCGAAAAAGGGTTAATCGTTACGAATCCTCCTTACGGTGAGCGACTAGGAGAAAAAGAAGAGTTAAAACCAACGTACATGGAACTCGGCGATTGGTTGCGTCCTTATATTGGCTTTGATGCTGGAATCATTACTTCTGAAGTTGAACTCGGCAAACAAATGGGCATTCGCGCTCGTAAAGTGAACAAGTTTTATAACGGTCCGTTAGAGTGCGTATATTTACAGTTTTCTATTGAGGAACAATTCTTTGTAGATCGTAAAGCTGCTGATGTCCGCCAAGAAAAACGTAACTTAGATGAATTAATGGCTGATGGTGGTACAGACTTCTTAAACCGTTTGACCAAAAATAAAAAGAAATGGGAAAAATGGGCGAAGCAAAATGATGTAATGTGTTATCGCTTGTATGACTCTGACTTACCTGAATTCAATGTCGCGATTGACCGATATGATCAATCATTAGTGATCTATGAATTTAAAGCTCCGAAAAGTATTGATGCTGCTAAAGCTGCAATGCGCTTAGAAAAAATTCAAGCAATCGTGCCAATGGTATTTTCTGAAATTGACGAGAAAAACATTCATTTCAAATTGCGTGAGCGCCAAAAAGGCACCAATCAATATGAAAAAGAAGAAGATCGCGGCGAGTTCTTCCCTGTTGAAGAAAATAGAGCAAAACTTTGGGTGAACTTGGTTAATTATTTAGATACAGGTTTATTCTTAGATCATCGTAATGTGCGCAAAATGATCTCTGAAAAAGCGCGTGGTAAAAACTTCTTGAACCTATTTGCTTATACAGGTAGCGCAAGTGTTTTAGCTGCCATCGGCGGTGCAAAATCTGTCACTACTGTGGATATGTCAAAAACATATTTGAAATGGGCAGAAAATAACTTCTCATTGAATGGCTTAACGGGCAAACAATATGAGTTTGTTCAAAAAGATGTGTTGGAATGGCTCAAAAATATGGCTGTACACATCAGTGAATTACCATTGATGCAAAAACGCGAAGCTCGCTATGACCTAATTTTTATGGATCCACCATCGTTTTCTAACTCAAAGCGCATGGCGGATGTGTTAGACATTCAACGCGATCATATTCGTTTGATTGAAGATGCAATGGAATTATTAGCAAAAGATGGCTTATTAATCTTCTCGACTAACTTACGTAACTTCAAAATCGATCCTACGATCTTAGAGAATTTTGATGTGAAAGATGTTTCTCGCGAAACGTTGCCATTGGATTTTGCACGTGATCCTAAGATTCGTCAGTGTTTCTTAATCAAGCACAAAGAAATTTAATAATATTTAGAATAAAAAACCTAGCTCAAAGCTAGGTTTTTTATTGATTAGAGTTTATAAATTTTTACTTTTTCCACCAAATACCTTGAATTGGTCGCGCATAGTGAGCCAACACTGCGATCATACAAATTTCGATAGAAACAGACCAATATATGTGTCCTAAAAATTCACTCCACAATTCAAAGCCATTTAAATTCCACAACCAACCCGTTGCACCATCTGCATATTTTGGATTTCTAAAGCCTAATAATGGAATTAATAAACCGTGCATCACAACTGTAATGATTATGCCGTATAACGCTCCGTACCATAAACGCACTCTTGGCCAGTAGATAGACCAAACTACATATACCAATGCAAATGCAAAACTGAATAGCCAGTGATAAAGCGTCACTGCACCAGGCACTTGTACGCCTTGATAAATATAGTCCAATGAATGAGAGTCAAACCCAAGCCAACCTAACCATGCGTCAATGTGTGCACCTGGAGGAGAAATTTCGCCAGGCATTCGCGGAGGCATATTAACTTCAGAACCCCATTTAACCAATGAGCTTATGAAGCCGCCGATTAATGTAACCCATATAATAATTTTGCGATTAATTGGATCAGAGTAAATATTTTTGCTCATAATATGCACCTTTTTTTAGTTGTAATTGAAAGTTATTTCTATTATTTTTCTTCTACTTTTGTGCGACAAAATCAGTCTATTTAAATTGTTAAGTCCTGTAAAGACGCTCTTAATTTTTATTATTTTAAAATTTGATCATACACGATAAAAATAGCATATCTTACGAATTTATAAATATAAAATACAAATAGAACGAATTTAGTGCTATATTATATACACCTTATCTTTAGCGGGAAGTTGTAAATTTCAATGTTAAAAATCACACGTGAAACAGATTATGCTCTGCTTATCATGACTCATCTTGCAAAGCATGAAATGGCGCACAGTGCATCGCAAATTGCGAACGAATGTCACTTGAGCCCAGCGTTTACGAGTAAAATTTTAAAAATTCTCACCAAAGAGAAATTATTAACCTCTATCAGAGGATCGCAGGGCGGTTATCTTCTGGAAAGAAAACCTGAAAATATTACACTCCTCGAGATTATTGTCGCCATTGAAGGACCTATGTCCATCAATGCTTGTACGGATGATCATTCATCATGTGATCGTTCAAACAATTGTGAGCTAACACCTCACTGGGCATTAATTAATAAGATTCTCCACCGTGAGTTTTCAAACATATCTTTAGCGTCTCTTGTAGCACTACCAACTCAAGGCATGCAAAGTGAAGTGATCATTCCCATTACAAAAGTTACTGTTTAGAGAGTTTATTTATGGAACAAATTCAGAAATTAACTGAGGAAGAGTACGCGTACGGTTTCGTCACGGACATTCCACAGGAAACCTTACCACCAGGTTTAAATGAAGATGTCATTCGTAAAATTTCAGCGATGAAAAAAGAGCCACAATGGCTATTAGATTATCGTTTGAAGGCTTACGCTGCATGGCTTGAAATGGAAATGCCAGATTGGGCACACTTAAAAATTGATCCAATCGATTACCAAGCGATTTCTTACTATTCTGCACCAAAATCATTGTCAGAATTACAAGAACAAGCACCAAAAAGCTTGGATGAAGTTGATCCAGAGTTATTGCGTACTTATGAGCGCTTAGGTATTCCTTTAGAAGAGCAAGAAATTTTAGCAGGTGTTGCAGTTGATGCAGTATTTGACTCTGTTTCTGTTGCGACAAGCTATAAAGGAAAATTACTTGAACAAGGCATTATCTTCTGTTCATTCAGTGAAGCTGTTCAAGAATATCCTGACTTAGTTAAAAAATATTTAGGCACAGTTGTTTCTCATAAAGATAACTTCTTTGCTGCTTTGAATGCTGCGGTATTTACAGATGGTTCATTTGTTTATATTCCTAAAGGCAAACGCTGCCCAATGGAATTATCTACTTATTTCCGTATCAATGCGGCAAATACAGGACAATTTGAACGTACATTAATCATCGCCGATGAGCAAAGCTATGTATCTTACTTAGAAGGTTGTACAGCGCCTCAACGTGATGAAAACCAATTACATGCTGCTGTTGTTGAATTGATCGCATTAGAAGATGCATCTATCAAATACTCAACGGTACAAAACTGGTATCCAGGCGATAAAAATGGTTTAGGTGGTATTTACAACTTCGTAACTAAACGTGGTTTATGCCAAGGCGACCGTTCAAAAATCTCTTGGACACAAGTTGAAACAGGTTCTTCCATTACTTGGAAATACCCAAGCTGTATCCTAAAAGGTGATGACTCTGTGGGTGAATTCTACTCTGTTGCGGTTGCGCGTGATTGCCAACAAGCTGATACAGGTACGAAAATGATTCACATCGGTAAAAACACACGTTCAACGATTATTTCTAAAGGTATTTCGGCTGGTTTAGCACAAAATATCTATCGTGGTTTAGTTCAAATCAACCCAAGCGCAACAGGTGCTCACAACTATTCACAGTGTGACTCTATGTTGATGGGCGATCGTTGTGGTGCGCATACATTCCCTTATATCGATGTGCGTAACTCACAATCAAAAGTTGAGCATGAAGCGTCTACCTCAAAAATCTCTGAAGAACAATTATTCTATTGTCAGCAAAGAGGTTTATCACAGGAAGATGCCATCAGCTTAAT
>CANRJJ010000036.1 GCA_947630895.1 uncultured Wohlfahrtiimonas sp.
ATTACTCGATAAACATATAGCCCAAGCCATGAATTGTTTTAAACCATGGCATACCATTTTCACGGTCTGGGATTTTCTTTCTTAAATTACTCACATGCATATCAATCACTCGATCGAATGCCTGATGTCTTTTACCCAATATCTCGCGACTTAATTCATCACGACTAATCGCTTTGCCTTTATTTTTCACCATATATAACAATAATGAAAATTCGGTATAAGTTAGCTCAATTGGCTCGCCTGCGAATGTTGCTTGAAACTGTGACTGATTCAATTCTAATTGATCTATTTTGATCACTTTAGAATCCTGCGGTAATTCCTCTGCATTAGCACGACGCAATAAGGCACGAATCCTAGCGATCAGTTCTCTATCATCAAAAGGCTTACCAATATAATCATCCGCACCTAATTCAAGTCCTAATACTCGATCGATACTGTCACCTTTTGCTGATAACATTAATACTGGCAATAAAGGTTTAATTTGTCGAATTTCTCTTAATGTATCCCAACCATTTTTCTTAGGCATCATTACATCTAGCACTAACACATCTGGCGTTGAATGTTTCATATACTCCAAGCACTCATCTCCATTGTTACAAACATCTACTTTAAAGCCTTCAAATGTCAATAGCTCAGAGATCAAAGATTGTAATTGCAAATCATCATCTACCAATAAAATATGTTCCATAGATATCTCCTTAATTTTCCTCATTATATCGATAAACACAGAGTTTATATAAAGATTTACTCGCCTTTACAATAGAACTCTTCTCTTTTACATATAAAGTTTTAGTATTAACTCATCCACAGAGAAACATTAGTTTATATTTAACCAACAGAGGTAAACATTATGAAAAATAAAATCGCTTTAACTGTAATTGCTATGATTAGTTTGTCTGGTATCGCTATGGCTGAAGGTAACAATAAGCAAGCGAAACATTATGATCACGTTAGTAAACAATTAAACTTAACTGATGAACAACGCGCTCAAATGCAAACATTGCATCAAAACATTAAAGCTGAGAATCAAGAAGCTCGTAAAGCACATCAAACAGAAATGGAAAGCTTTTTTAACAACCCAACATTTGATGAAAATAAAGCCAAAGAATTAATCCAAAAAAACAAAGATCAACATGCTGTTCGTAAGATGAAATTCCGCCACTCTATGTACCAAATTTTAACACCAGATCAGCGCAATCAACATTCACAAATGATGCAAAATCATGGTCGCAACAAAAAAGATCAACCTAAAAAATAATATCATCACAATCGTTATTTGTATAAAAATCTCGCTATATGCGAGATTTTTTTGTAACTACCAAATATAAAGTTACTATTTTGTAGTTATTTAAAATAAATATAAAAACATAACATCATGTTTATTATTATAAATATTTTAATAAAAATATAAAAAACGTTAAATTTGGTTATAAATAATATTTTATATATTACCCACTAGATGATTTGTTTTAATCATGCTAAATTGCAGATGTTTTCCGATGAATAAAACTACATATTGAAAACATATTGGCATTACACACAATAATTCATTTGTAATGTTAATAATAAAAGCTTAAAAGATGGAGGATGTTACAACATTTTAAGCTGATAAAAATCTACAAGATATACCAAAAAGGATAGAGGCGTAATTATGAAAAAACAGTTATTAAGTTTAGCAGTTGTATCAACATGTTTAATGGGTGTTAGCTTCGCACAAGAACTAACAGGCGTCTTAAAAAAAATCAATGATTCAGGAACCATTTCAGTGGGTCATCGTGAATCATCTATTCCATTCTCTTATTATGACAACAACCAAAATGTTATTGGTTATTCTCATGATGTTAGTATGAAAATTGTAGAAAATATTGAGAAAAAACTTGGCAAAAAGCTAAATGTTAAGTTATCTCCAATTACATCTCAAAACCGTATTCCACTTGTGAATAACGGCACAATTGATCTTGAGTGTGGCTCAACGACACATAATACGAGCCGCGCACAAGAAGCTGGTTTCTCTAATACAATCTTTATTGCAAACATTAAATTAGTCACAGATAAAGATTCAGGCATTAATGATTTCACAGATTTAGCTGATAAAGTTGTTATCACAACAGCAGGCACAACATCTGAGCGTGTTTTAAATGAGATGAACCAAGCTAAAAACATGAATATGAAAGTGCAATCACTCAAAGATCATGGCGATGCATTTATGATGTTAGCGGGTGGCCGTGGTGCAGCATTTGTTATGGATGACTCATTATTATATGGTGAACGCGCTAAATCACGTGATCCGAAAAAATGGAATGTAACAGGTACATCTCAAGGTAAAGAAGCCTATGCTTGTATGTTCAAAAAAGATGATCCTGGCATCAAAGCAATTGCAGATGAAACGATTGCCGAGTTATCTAAATCAGGCGAACTTGAAGCTCTATATACAAAATGGTTCACACAACCCATCCCACCTCGCGGTGTTAGCTTAGACTTCCCTGCTTCTGAAGAAATGATTGAACTCTTTCAAAATCCTACAGACAAAGCTTATCAATAATCAGTAGATAATATTATCTCTTTATATTATTAAGTCACCGCTTTTGCGGTGGCTTATTTGTGGGGTTTACAATGTTTGGCTTAGATTTCTCTTTTCTTTTCCAACCCGCGGTTGGAACTGAGACATATTTAGACTGGATCATTGAAGGTCTAAAATGGACAGTGATCACATCATCACTGAGTTGGTGTCTCGCGCTTTTTTGCGGAACAATTATTGGAATTTTCAGAACACTTCCAAATAAATTCTTCAATTTCATCGGCGCAGCTTATGTAGAATCATTACGTAATGTGCCCATCATCGTTCAACTATTCTTTTGGTTCTATGTTTGGCCAGAACTCATGCCTGAAGTTATGGGTAAATGGATTAAAAACTTAGATCCACATGTACAAATTTTAACGGCTGGTATTTTATGCCTAGGATTATTCACCTCAGCACGTATTGCTGAACAAGTACGATCAGGTATTCAATCTTTAGCAGGCGGACAAAGAAATGCTGCATTAGCCATGGGATTTTCATTAGCACAATCTTATCGCTATATCATCATGCCGCAAGCATTCAGAATTGTGATTCCACCTTTAACATCTGAACTTTTAAACATCTTTAAAAACTCAGCTGTTCTACAAACAATTGGTTTAATGGAATTATCACGCCAAGCGGCTCAAATCAATGATTACACTGCCAAAGCGTATGAATCTTTCATCGTCATTACAGTCATCTTTATTGTGATTAACGTTTTATTGATGTGGGGAATGCGCTTTATAGAAGTCAAAACTCGAATCCCTGGCTTAATTTCAGGAGGACAGTAAAAATGGGCGATTATACTTTCTTCTCTGTATTAGCAGATACCTATCCAACGCTATTAAAAGGCTTATGGGTAACATTACAAGTAACTGGTGTTGCTGTTGTTGTTGGTATTATTTGGGGCACAATCTTGGCTGTCATGCGTTTATTTATGCCAAAACCCATCGCATGGTTTGCAGCACTTTATGTAAATACTTTCAGATCTATTCCGCTCATTATGGTTTTAATGTGGTTCTATTTAATCATAGGTCCTGGAATGCAAAAGATTTTTGGTTTAGATGGCACTAATACTAGCTTTAGATTAGTGTTAGCCATGGTTGCTTTCTCACTTTTTGAAGCAGCGTATTATTCTGAAATCATTCGTGCAGGTATTTCGAGCGTTAAAAATGGACAAAATTCAGCGGCATTAGCGTTAGGCATGACAAGATTTCAATCTTTACGTTATGTTATTTTACCTCAAGCCTTCCGCAATATGATTCCACTACTTTTAACACAAGGCATTATCTTATTCCAAGATACATCCTTAGTTTACATCATCAGTTTGACAGATTTCTTCCGTGCAACAGATATTATCGGATACAACAATGACTACAAAACTGAATTTATTATATTCGCAGGCTTTGTGTACTTTGTTATCTGCTTCACAGTTTCATCTGGCGTACGTTATATTCAATCAAGGAACAAAATATGATTCATTTTAAAAATGTAGGCAAATATTACGGCAATTTTAAAGTACTCAATGACTGTACAGCTGATATTTCTGAAAAAGAAGTTGTGGTTGTTTGTGGTCCTTCCGGATCAGGTAAATCAACATTAATCAAATGTGTTAATGCGCTTGAACCAATTCAAGAAGGTAAAATTATCGTGAATGGCACAGACATCACAGATAAAAACACAAATCTTTCACATTTACGCTCTAAAGTTGGCATGGTGTTTCAACACTTTGAACTGTTTCCACACATGAGCATCGAAAAAAATCTGATCATTGCACAAACCAAAGTACTCAAAAGAAATACTGAAGAAGCTTATGAAAAAGCAATGAACTTATTAGATCGTGTTGGTTTATCTGCACATGCACATAAATATCCAAGTCAATTATCAGGTGGCCAACAACAACGTGTTGCAATCGCTAGAGCATTAGCTATGGATCCTGTAGTGATGTTATTTGATGAACCAACCTCAGCACTTGATCCTGAAATGATTCATGAAGTATTAGATGTAATGGTTGAATTGGCACAGGAAGGCATGACAATGATGTGTGTTACCCATGAAATGGGCTTTGCTCGAAGAGTCGCTGATCGCATTATATTTATGGATAAAGGTGAAATTATTGATAACGTATCCAAAAATGAATTCTTCGATGGTGAACCAAGTGATCGTGCGAAAGATTTCTTAAAGAATATTTTCCAGTTTGATTAAATTTAAGAACTGCATTAAAAAAGGGAATCCTAAGATTCCCTTTTTATTTAATTGAATTTAAAAGTGATTTAATTAAACCAATCTCTCACATTGTATAAAGACAATAGCTTTTCCAGCTGTGAAGGAATTGATACCAACTGTAACTCAGGATAATCATGCTTATAGCTAATCAACAAAGCAACTAATGCACTGTCACAGCTACTCACTTGATTCAAATCCAAAGTCGATGGCGATTGAGCTTTAAACAATGTACGGATACTTCGATCATAATTAGGAATAGTAAATTTATTGAAATCACCATTCAAGCCATACAATCCTTCTTGATTTAATGCGATACAACATTCCATAACTATTCCTTTATCCAAAATTATTTATTTTTTTGTGCCAAAGCAGAAATCATACCATCAATGCCTTTAGCATTAACTAATTCACGAATTTCTCCACGATAGCTTGTTACGATACTAATACCTTCGATTGACACATCATAAACCAACCATTTTCCACCTGATTTAATCATAGAGTAGTTAACAGCAACAGGTTTATGAGTCGATGATGTAATCTCTGAACGTACAGTCACTTCATTTTTGTTTGTAGCATTTGGCGGTAATGGGAATACATTAACTTTATCATCTGTATATTCTAATAAAGCACTACCATAAGCATTGATCAATAACTTCTTAAACTCTTCCATGAAGCGAGCACGTTGTTCTGGTGTTGCATCTCTCCAAGATCTACCCATCACCCATTGTGACATCGTATTAAAATCAAAATATGGCACAGCTGTTTTTTCGATAAAGCTGTACAACTTTTTAGGATCACTTTTCAATACTGATTCTTCTTTTTTCAATGCATTAATCAATTGAGTCGAAGCTTTTTCAATTGTTTGCTCTGGCGTATCTGCTGCGTAAGTAACAGAAAATAGAGCAAGAATCCCCATTAATACTACTGACTTAAATACTTTCAAAAGTTTCATATACTTCTTTCCTATAAATAAATACTAAAAATAATCATAAAATAATTACTTCTGGTTCTAAACAAATTCCAAATTTATTTTCCACAGCCTTCATTACAGCTAAGCTATGGTTATAGAGTGCTTTACCGCTAGCACCACCCAAATTAACTAAAATTAATGCTTGTTTTTCATACATTCCAACATTATTTTCATACTGACCTTTAAATCCTAGTAGATCTATCAGTTGTCCTGCTGCTAATTTAACATGTGTGTCATCATATTCATACGAGGTTAAATTAGGAAATTTTACTTTAAGCTCTTCTAAAAACACTTTAGTCACAATTGGATTTTTAAAAAAACTCCCTGCACTACCGATTTCATTCACTTCTGGTAACTTTGATTGACGCACTGCAATCACAGCATTATAAAGATCTAATGGCTTAGGATTTGCAATAGAATGCTCATCAAAATACTGCTGCAATGTAGGATAATATCTCGCGCGTTCAATTGGCTGTTTAGACAATTTGAAATCAACACTAATGATTAATCTATCTTTCAAACCAGACTTAAACGCACTATCACGATACCCAAAAGCACACTCAGAATTACTGTATGTTTCATCAGCATCATTCTGAACATTATAAACATTCACTTGCTCTATAAAATCTCGAGCTTCTACACCATAAGCACCAATATTTTGCACTGGTGTAGCACCAATATTTCCAGGAATATAGGCCAAACATTCAAGTCCAAACCAACCGCTATTAAGCGCATGAGTCACAAAATTATGCCAACATTCACCGGCAAAAACTCTCACAATAATCTCATTAGCATTTTCATCCAATACTTCGATGCCTTTTAAATTATTATGAATGACTGTGCCTTGATAATCTTGCGTAAACAAAACATTACTGCCACCACCTAAGTAAAAATGTGGCTTTGGCAAATCTTTCAACTCAGCTAACTGACTCAAACTATCAATACGATAATATTGTTCAGCCAATACTGATACACCTAAAGTATTTAATTTGATTAAATCATATTTTTTTTGAAGCATAATTTACTCATTACCTTCTAATCTATTCAAGGCTTTTTCTGCTTCTAGAACATTAGCTTCGGCAGCTTTTTTATACCAAAACTTAGCAATGTCTATATTACGCATTTCTTCATATTCTTCAAAAATACGCCCTAAATTATAAGCCGCATTGAGATCACCTTGTTCAGCTGCTTTACTGTACCAAAATGATGCTCGATCAATATCTTTTTCAACACCAATGCCACGCTCAAAAGCACGTGCAACAGCATTCTGCCCTGTTATGTTCCCTGCTTCAGCAGCTTTACGATAATAATCGTAAGCCATTTGATTATCTTTTTCGACACCTAAAGCATTTTCATAAATAAGCCCTAAAGCTGTATAAGCTTCGATTAATTTATGATTTGCCGCACGATGGTACCAAAATCTAGCCGTTTCATAATCTTGCTTAACACCCAAGCCTTCAGAATACATATAACCTAGCTTAAATTGTGCAGTTGGAATGTCTTCATTTGCAGCTCTTTGAAAGAGCATGACAGCTTTGCTGATTTTTTTAGGATCATCTTCCTCTAAAAGGTATAAATTCCCTAAGCGTTCATATGCTAAAACAAAGTTTTCATCGGCAGCTTTTTGATAATATTCTGTGGCTTTATCCATATCGACATCAACACCTAAACCTTCGGAATAGATATGCGCTAATGCATAATCAGCAATTGGATTGTTACCCTTTGCAGATGCTTGTAAAAACCATGCTAAAGCATTACTTAAATGCTCTTCTGTCATTTCTTCTGCATCTAAATAATAATTAAACAAATAGATATTGGCATTTTCAACTCCAGCCAAAGCTGCTTGCTCATAATATTTCAAGGCTTTATCAGAATCAGCATCCACGCGAATACCATTTTCAAATAATTCCGCCAACAGATAATTTGCACGACCATTTTTGCGCTCAGCCATAATCTTTAAAATAGCCAAACCATCTGAGATTTGCTGAGGATCTTCCATTGAAAGCAATAATTCAGCTTCGTCGATAATCTCAAAATCTTTCAATAATTGAGAATTAGGCAAATAGCTATCTAAATCCTGAACTGTTTCAACCTGTGTTTTTTTAGAATCAGACATTGCAGTTGATGCAATATCTGATTTCACCAAATAAACAGAATTATTTACAGCTGGCCTAGTTTGTATATTAGTGGCGTATATAAAAAAACCAATTAATACAAAAAACGCCACTATAAATAAAATTCTATTTCTCATCATTACTCAGCTAAAAAAGGAACTTGATATGTTTCAATCTTACTTTGATCAAACAAGCCTTCAATGAATAAAATTGTTTCTGCTTGTGCAATATCAGCTTTTAATCGCTGTTTTAATTGCTCTTTCTCTTCAGCAGAATATTCATCTAAACTTCCAGGAATCACATTATTTACAGATACACCTGTTGCCAACTCATTAGATACAAATCCTTGGAAAGTAACTGGCTCAGTTTTCTGTACTTCAAAACCTCTAATTAAAGGTTCAATCAATTCTGGCTGATCTTTCACTAAATCAAAAATTGTGCGTGTTTCTACAGCATCATAATGATTAATAGCAAAACCATGGTCAGCAAAAATAGATTCTGCTGATTGATCATTAGATTTTAATTGCTCATTAATATCTGCAATCAATGCTTCAAATTTTTTCTGAGCTTCAATCTCAACTAAAGCTGCTTTAATTTCTGGCGTTGCTTCTTCCAATGTTAGTGGACGAGCATCTTCAAAAGCTTCAACACGTACAATACGAATTTCTTCGTTATCTGTGTGATAGGCTTCTGAGTTTTTACCACCACTCAATACCATTTCTTGAGTAATAACTTGTAAAGTATTGGCGTCATTTAATTCACCATTTTTCTCTACCAAGCTTAACCAATCAGTTGTTACTGGTGTTACTTTAAATTCTTCTGCTAGCAAATCTAAAGTATCTGAATTTTTTTCAGCAACTTCTTGGAAGTGTTGAACGTGCTCAGCATTCTGAAATTCTCTTTTTGCCTTTAATAACTCATTTCTAGCATCAGCAATCAATTGATCATCTGGAACATCACTACCATCATTAATCGCTAAAACATGAATTAAATGCACTGCATTTTCAGTCACAACTGGTTGTGAGAATTTCTCATCTTTTGCTAAAGCAAATAATGCTTCGTCTGTTGGTTGCATATTCGAAGATTTTTTCACAACACCTGTGGCATAGAATAACCCATCAGGCTGAGCGACTACTTGTTCTTTAGCCTCTTCGTACGTTAACGAACCCTTTGTTAATTCATCGTAAATATTATTTAAAAATGCTAAAGCTGCTTCTTTTTCAGCATCTGTACTGAACTGAATGATCAATTGATCTGAATCGCGCGTTTCATTTTCTTTTGCTTTAGCTTTGCTTTCTGCAACTTTCTGATTCACTTCTTCTTCAGTAATTGAAACATCATCCAAGCTCAATTCTGGCAAATTTACATACGACAATTTAACACGAGGATCGGTCAATAATTTGTCTTTGTTTTGTTCATAATAAGTAGCGATCATTTCATCTGTAACATTCACTTCTTCTTTGAACTGATCAAAAGGTAAAGTCACTACCGTTAAATCTCTTTTTTCACGATCAATTTTCGCAAAATCTTCCAAACTAGATTCAGTCACAATTGCTGAAGTACCAATTGCATTGATCAACATTTGTAATGTTAATTGCTGACGAAGATTTGCTTCCCATTGCGCAGCGGTTAAACCTTGCTGTTGAAGATAAAATTTATATAAATCAGGATCAAATTGGCCATCAGAATTTTTCAAAAAGCTCATAGAAAGAATCGCAGAGCGAACTTCTTCATCTGAAGCCATAATTCCCATTTTTTCCGCAGCTTGCGCAATCACAATTTCTTGGATCAAACCATTTAATACCTGCATTTTTACAGAACGTGCATCTGCACCTTCTGGCAAGGATCCACCATTATTCTGCAGATAATTTGTATAAGCATTCGATAATGTGCTGGTAGATATTTTTTCACCATTTACTTTTGCTGCAGTTGAATCATTCATGCTATCGAACAATCCTGAACCGCCAAAGCCAAAAAATGAAATGATAATGCCTAAAAATAAAAACTTAGCAAATTTACTCGTCGCTCGTTCGCGAATATACTGCATCATAATTGTTGTTTTCCTAAAATATAATCAATTTATCGTTTAAACCCGGTGATTCTATCAAACCTCAATCCCGAATAAAACTCATTTATCTGAATCTCTGATAAAGCTCTTCTGGAATAATACCAACGACATTTTCCAACCATTGTTCATCTAGTTCTTTTAGTTGACGATATTTATCTTTATCATCAAAGCTATTAGTCATCGCATGTTCAAGAAGCTCAGCTTGTTTTTGCAGCCTAAAAACCTGATCTTCTTTTGGCGAAGCAACATTCAACATAATTTCTCGTAAAATGATTATATTGCGCGCTTCTTCAACTGATTTATCCATTTTTTGAGTCAAAAATTGTTTCGCACTTTCTTGCCCTGCCTTAACCTGCTCTAGACACTTCAATCTCTTTCTCAAAATCGCATCAGCTTGTTCGTAATAACTAACATCAATTTCAAAATCTACGCCAGTTAAAGCTTGATCTTCTATTTCTCCAATTTTCTGAGATAAAGAAAGCAGATGAATGCGCTGCAAATTATCTTTCTCTTGTTCGATCTCAGAGAGTTTTTCCGTAATTTTTTTGCGAACAGCAGCCAGTTCATTTTCAAAGCGAATATAATCATTCTTTGAAATCATTCCGACATCCAACCATTGCTCTTCAATTTTTCTAAGCAATGCAACTGTTTCATTTTTATGCTCACTATCCGCTTCTAAAGCTTTATATGAATCTTTCAATTCATTTAGCAATGTTTGTTTTTGCTTTAAGTTTTCAGCTCTTTCATGCTCTTCCGTAGAGTATAGTTCTTCTCTTTTAGAAAAAATTTCATCATTCACCAATCGCAACTGTTTCCACAATTGATTTTCTTCTTGATGCTTTAAACGAACTGTAGGCGCAAATGTTTTGCTAAAATGTTTAGCTTTCTCAATAGCTTCTTGCAAGTTATTTTCAATCAGCAATTTTTGCAATTCTTGAATTTCATCTTCTCTACGTTTTTTCTCTTTCAATCGCTCAGCCTGAATCGCATTATCTAACGGCTTCATTATTTGGCGCATTGCTTTTTCTAATTTATGTTTATCTCTGTTTAAAAATAGAGGCTCACCATAGCTTAAAACACCATCTGTAGAATATTGATTCAAATATTTATTCCACTCTTGTAAAAATGCGCTTCTTGTATCTACTAACTGCGCCCAATTTGGATTTCCCCAATCAATCTGCTGAATAAATTGCGCCAAAGTATCTAATAGATTTTGAGCTTCAATCATATATCCAGAGCGAGCTTCTGATTTTGAATTTCGCTCACTTGTAACTTTTTCATGAACCTTTTGACAAGCTTCTTCAAATCTTTTGTGCAAAGCATAAGGCGCTTTCACTATGCTTTTCTTTGAAGCTTCCCAATTTTTACGTAATTGTTTTAATTGATCCCCTAAAAGATCTGTCGAAGCATTTTTCAATAACTGCTCTGCATCATGGCACAGTTTTTCTAAAGCTTGATGAGCTCCCCAACGAGCAACATCCAACTGATCATAAAGTGGCTGAGCCAATTGTTTTAAAATTCTACTGTAATGATTTTTATCTTTAATGTTTTCTGCTTGTTTAACTAACTCAAGCATTTCATCATTCACTTTTTTAGCGGATTGCAAGCTACCTTCGTCCAACAATTCTTGTAGTTTTTTGGATAACTCTTCAAATTTTGCACGATCAAACATAACTCGATCATTCTGTTTTTTGGGTTCAGCTTTTACCTCAGAATCAGCAACTACATTCTTTTTTGATCCATTTTCTTTGATGATTTTCTTCGATTCATTTTGTTTATTTTCAATCTGCTGAATCAACATCTGAATTTCTTGTTTTTCTTTAATTGAAAAAACATTATGATCCACTAAATCACGTAATGAAGTCACAATAGCTTGAGCATCATAATCTTCTTCTAGTTGATCCTTAATACTTTGCAATGCAGTAAGTTGGATTTGTCTCTCGCGATTATGAGCTTGATATTTTTCTAAATATTGATTTTTATATACAAGGTTTTCAGGACCCAAATCGTTCGCATCCCACTCTTTCTCCAAATCACTGAAGACGTTTAATGCTGGCAAAGGATTAGCAGAAGCCAACAATTCATATTTAGCCAATAAATCAGCTTTTAATGCTAGCTTTCGAGCACTCTCCTCTTGTGCCTTAATTAATTCCTTTAAATGAGCCAAGATTTTTTTATCTGTAATATTAGCATCTTTTACTAAAGCTGATAAAACCTCCACATCTCGTATCAACTCCAATTCATTGAACGAGAAAGCATATTTTGCCTCGAGCAATCTTGGCAAATCTTTTTGAGCATTGATAGCGGGAAACAATAAGGCTTTAAACTCAGAATTTTCACTTGCCATTAATAAATCTGCAATTGGAAAATCTCTACGAACAGTTGTATTTAAGAAATTATGCAAAGCAGCTTTGGGATTATCACTATGGCTGATTATTTTAGAAATCTGCTGCAAAACAGCATCTTTTCCTTCAATACAAGGTTCTTGCAAAAATAACGCATATAATATGTTCAACTCATTAATATTTCGAATTGCAACGATTCTAACCATTGGTTCTTTATCAGTCTGTGCAATTTTTAATATCAACTCTTTATCTAAATTACCTTCTTGAATCGTTTCTATTCTTATCTTTGGATTACGATGCTGCCATTTTGGCTTAAAAAAACCGAACATATTACTTTCTCGCTTTCTGGGTGATTAGGCTGATGCTTTCAAGATCTTGTACTGCAATAATCGCTAAATATCTATTACGAAAAGGTTGATAATACTCAGCAATATTATTAGTAAATGGTGTCATTTCATCCAAATACACAATAATTCGACCATCTGGATATTGGGCCTTAAAATTATCATAATCTATTTCATTATCAATAATCGGCAATGGTTTTCTCAACTGACCTAAAAAATGGTATTGCCCCATATATCGGCCGTTGTTTGCAATTTCATAGCCTTTTTGCTGATACCAACTAATTCTTTCAGAAGCAGGCATGACATCATAAAAATCTCTAGCATTTCGAATCACGCCAAAATTGAAGGCCAAAGTCAAAGCAACACTCATCAAAGCTAAAGTCACTAAGCGAGTTTCTTTGGCGAAAACATATAACATTACACTAAAAATCAACAAGCCAATGCCCCAAATAGGAGAAATTGTAGAAAGCCATTCGACGGCATTATTATCATCGATCCATAAATGAATACCCGATAATACAATAAATAAAACACCTAAAATAGCGATGACAAGAGAAACTAAAAGAACGTCTTTGGCTCGGTTCGTTATTGGTGTATAAATTCGAGCAATTAGCAAACAAAAAGCTGGATAAATCGGTATTAACGGAACAATAGACGTTTTCATTGTGATTAATACGATCAACAGTGTTGAGAATAACCATGCGACACAGAACTTGAATGTAGGTTCTCTTTTATCTGCATAGGTTAAATTTTTGTACAGTGGCAACCAAAAAACCCAAGGGAATAAAATAATAATTAAAGATAAAAACGTCATCCCAAAAGGCATAGGATCATTAATCTGAGAAATCAGCCTTGGCAGTCCCATGATCACGGTCAAAGATAATTTTTGATCCGCGTAATACATCTTGACAGCGTAACCCCAACACCAAAAAACTAAAAAGGCAATCAAGACCGAAGCAAATGCAAAGCAATACATTTGCCAATATTTTTTAGTCCAATATGGGAAAGTTAATAAAATTGGTGCTGCATAAATTAAAAATGAAATGCCTGTAACAAAGAACCCTAAAATTAAAGAAAAACAGACACCTACCCACCATAGTCGATTATAGTGAGTTGCTCTAATTAGAAAATTAATGTACAACAGCAGAAAAAATGCGACATAAACTTGCTCAATATGAGCTGTAGCAAATATGGCCCACATTAAACTGCCTATTAAAATCAATGGTGCATTTGCACGTACTTTGGGTATGTTTGGCCAAAGTTGCCTTGCTGCAAAGGCAGTTAAAAACAGCGTGCTAATACTAAAAACAGCAGCTAAAAAACGTACTGAAAACTCGCTAACTCCGAAGAGCTTCCATAATAGTATTTCTAGCCAATGAATCAAAGGGTAGGATTCATCAGTTATTTCAGAATTTAAAGTGGGTATCCAATAATTACCAGATACCCACATTTCCCAACTAACGCCTGCCGTTCCTAACTCATGGTATGGCAACAATGGCCTACAAAACCAAGCTGTAATAACCAAAGATAACCAGATACCTATCCAGCTAAATGCTTGTTTACGAGTAATTTTAGGGGTGGGCAGCATAATTTATTATTTTACTGACATCTTTTGCAGATACCATAAAGTGTTACTTTTGCTTCTTGGAAGATATAACCAAAACTTGTCGCAATTTCTTCACTCTTAATTTTGAAGTCTTCTTTTTGGAACTCATCCACATAGCCACAACGTACACATACAATATGGCTATGCTGATCTCCATTATCTAATTCAAATACTGACTGCCCACCGTCAAAGAAGTGACGTTGTACTAAGCCCGCTTGTTCAAATTGAGTTAATACACGATAAACAGTCGCCAATCCTACCTCTTCGCCTGAATCATTCAATCGCTGATAAATCTCTTCAGCACTTAAATGATCTTCACTAGAAGCTGTGACTAAAATATTCAAAATTTTAAGTCTTGGAAGAGTTACTTTTAACCCTGCATTCTTCAATTCTTCCGAACCCATGATATTCCGCCTATAAATAAGTAATCAACAATGATTAATTATACCACCAAAAATTAAAATATTTTTTTTCTCGCTATGTTTAATAATGGTCATAACTAATTTGAACCTTTTGAGCTTTTATTTACGGTTAAAAACGAGTACTATGTGCGCATTTTTATCTATTGGAGCAATAAAATGCAGCTAGGCACTCCGCTGTCACAGTATTTAATTGAAGAGCAGCGTCTATACCCTGAAGCTACTGGTTCTTTTACACTACTTATGAACGACATAGCATTGGCTTGTAAAACAATTTCAGCAGCGGTAAGAAAAGGAGCACTAGTTGATGTGCTTGGCAACGCTGATACAAGTAACTGTCAAGATGAGCAACAAAAGAAATTAGACATTATCGCCAACGATCTTTTCATAAAAAACAATATTTGGCGCGGACACATTGCTGCAATGGCGAGTGAAGAAATGGAAGAAATCTTCCCAATCCCAGAAGGTCAGCCAAAAGGTAAATATTTATTAGTTTTCGACCCACTAGATGGCTCAAGCAATATTGATGTAGATGGTCCAATTGGTACAATCTTTTCAATCATGCGCTCAGACAAAGAAAATCCAACTGAAGCAGACTTTTTACAACCTGGCACAAAACAAGTATGCGCTGGCTACTGTTTATACGGTCCTGCAACAATGATCGTTATCTCTATCGGCCATGGTGTACATGCTTTCACTTTAGATCCAGACATCGGTGAATTCATCTTAACGCACAAATCAATCCAAATTCCTGAAGAATCTACAGAGTACTCAATCAATCATTCGAATCGTTTAGGCTGGGAAAAACCTATGCTTCAATACGTTGAAGAACGTGAAGCCGGTAAAAATGGACCTAAAGAAAAGCGCTACACAATGCGTTGGGTTGGTGCAATGGTAATGGATGTGCATCGTATTTTAATGCGCGGTGGAATGTTTGCCTATCCTATTGATGAAGGCATTCGCGCTAAGGGTGGTCGTTTACGTTTAATGTACGAAGCAAATCCTATTTCATATTTAGTAGAACAAGCTGGCGGTATTGCAACAACAGGTTACCAAAGAATTTTAGACATCAAGCCTGAAAAACTTCACCAAAGAGTACCTGTTATTTTAGGTTCTAAAAATGAAGTTACTGATATATTGAACTACCATAAAGATTACGCGAAACAAAATTCCATTGAATTTACTCATAAATGCAAGCTATTCCAATAAAATAACCTTATCAAACATGTAGTTATATATTATTGTGAATTTATATATGAATTTATCGTATAATCTTGAAGTTTTTATAAACAATTTGAAATGAGAATGAGTATTTATGGCAAGTTATAGCACTAACGAATTTAAAAGCGGTCTAAAAGTCATGGTTGAGAACGATCCATGCAGCATCGTTGAAAATGAAATGGTTAAACCTGGTAAAGGTCAAGCTTTCAATCGCGTACGTTATAAAAATCTTAAAACAGGTCGCGTAATCGAAAAAACCTTTAAATCTGGTGATACTTTAGAAGCTGCTGACGTAATGGATGTTGATATGCAATATCTTTATGCAGATGGTGAGTTTTGGCATTTCATGAACCCTGAATCTTTTGAGCAAGTAAGCGCATCTGAATCAGCGGTGAGTGATGTTAAAAAATGGTTAAAAGAACAAGACGTTTGCGTAGTTACTTTGTGGAATGGCGCACCAATCTCTGTAACTCCACCAAACTTTGTAGAATTAAAAGTTGTGGATACTGATCCAGGCCTAAAAGGTGATACAGCTGGTACAGGTGGTAAACCTGCAACTTTGGAAACAGGTGCTGTTGTTCGTGTACCATTGTTCCTTCAAATTGACGAGATTGTTAAAATTGACACTCGTACAGGCGAATATGTTTCTCGCGTAAAATAATCATTTTGTCAGTAAATTAAATAAAATTTCGGAGAATGTAATGAGTGATAATAACAATGTCGATCTGAAAAGACGACGTGTTTTGACACTAGCAACGTCGGCTGTAGGCGGTGCAGGAGCTATGTTCCTCGCTTACCCTTTCATTGCCTCTTGGATGCCTAGTGAAAAAGCAAAAAATGCTGGTGCTCCTGTTGAAGTGGACCTGTCAAAACTTAAAGCAGGGGAACTATTACGCGTAGAATGGCAAGGTAAACCTGTTTGGATCTTAAACAGAACACCAGAAATGCTTTCTCAATTAGAAAAAGTGCCAACATCTGATCTTGCGGATCCTAATTCAGAAATGAATCAGCAGCCATCTTATGCAACCAATGCATGGCGCTCTGAGAAGAAAGAAATCTTGGTATTAGTTGGTATCTGTACACACTTAGGTTGTTCACCAACTTATCGCCCAACAGTCGTGCCTGCTGAGAATTGGCAAGGCGGCTTCTTCTGTCCATGTCACGGTTCTAAATTCGATTTGGCTGGTCGCGTGTATAAAAATGTACCCGCACCAACAAACTTGATCGTTCCTAACTATCAATTCATCGAAGGCAACCGCCTAATTATCGGTCAAGATAAGGAGAGCGCATAATGGCATTTCAAGAAAATAGTTCACAGCGTGGCATTTTAGGCTGGATCGACAATCGCTTACCAGTTGTAGAAGCAACTCGTAAACACATGACTCAATACTATGCGCCGAAAAACTTCAACTTTTTGTATGTTTTTGGCGTATTAGCAATGGTTGTATTAGTTAACCAAATTGTTACTGGTATTTGGTTAGTTATGCACTATGTTCCAGATGCATCTTTAAGCGAAACAGGCATGCCTATTGCTTTTGCATCTGTAGAAACAGCCATAATGCGAGATGTTGATTGGATGTGGCTCATACGATATATGCATGAAGTTGGTGCATCGATGTTCTTCGTAGTTGTTTACATTCATATGTTCCGCGGCTTAATGTATGGCTCATACCGCAAGCCTCGTGAATTAGTATGGATTTTTGGTATGTTAATCTACCTCCTATTGATGGCTGAAGCGTTTATTGGTTATGTATTACCATACGGTCAAATGTCATTTTGGGGCGCTCAAGTAATTATTTCATTATTTGGTGCAATTCCGTATGTAGGCGACACATTATTAGAATTCATCCGTGGTGACTTCGTTATTTCAGCAGCAACTGTATCTCGCTTCTTTGCATTGCACGTTATTGCACTTCCATTGGTATTAATCTTCTTGGTTATTGGTCATATTTTGGCTCTTCACCACGTTGGTTCTAATAATCCTGATGGTATCGAAATCAAAGATCATTTAGATGAAAATGGCAAACCATTAGATGGTATCCCATTCCACCCTTACTACACAGTTCATGATACTTTTGCAGTAGGTGTGTTCTTAATTATCTTTGCATTGATTGTGTTTTATGCACCTGAAATGGGTGGATATTTCTTAGAGAAACCTAACTTTGAACCTGCAAATCCACTAGCTACTCCAGCGCATATCGCACCAGTATGGTATTTCACACCATTCTACTCTGTATTGCGTGCTATCCCATCATGGTTTGGTACACAAATTTGGGGTGTCATCGGTATGGGTGGTGCTATTGCAGTATTATTCCTCTTACCTTGGTTAGATAGAAGTCCTGTTAAGTCTATTCGCTATAAAGGCATGTTAACAAAAGTATTATTAGTACTATTTGTAATTAGCTTCTTTATCTTAGGCTACTTAGGTGTTGTAGAAGCAACTCCAGGCAGAACTTTAGTTGCAAGAATTTGTACAGTTTATTATTTTGCATTCTTCTTATTGATGCCAATTTGGAGCAAGCTAGATAAAACTAAACCAGTTCCAACAAGGGTGACAATGAAATGAAAAAATTAAAACTTTTATTAATTACGCTCTCATTGATGACGGCAACAGCTGTAAATGCAGATACATTGCCGCCAGTAAAATTGGATGTAAATGATAAAGCATCACTACAAAATGGTGCTGAGTTATATATACAATATTGTCACAGCTGCCATTCATTAGAATTTCAGCGCTACAATATCACTGGCCGTGATACTGGAATGACAGATGACGAAGTGAAAGAAAAATTAATTCATACAGGTAGTTTTTCTACACGTGAAAATGAGTATTTACCAGCAAAAGTTGGCGATCTCATGATGTCATCAATGCATCGTAACGATTCAAATTTATGGTTTGGTAAAGCTCCACCAGATTTATCAACAATCACTCGTGCTCGTACAGGCAATCCTAATGGATCTGTTGAGCCTCGTGAAAATGGTGCAGATTATATTTACCATTATCTAAACTCTTTCTATTTAGATGATACTCGTCCAAATGGCGTCAATAATATAGCCTTCCCTAGCGTTGGTATGCCTCATGTTCTCATTGAGCTTCAAGGTGAACAAAAGGCAGTATATGAAGAACGCTTACCTGCTGGATGTAAAGTTGCAGATGGTGCTAACTGTAAAGCAGAAGCTGTAGTTGTTGACACTGAAATCGTAACGCCAGGTGCAATGACTCCAGAAGAGTACCAAGAAGCAACTCGTGACATTGTTAACTTTTTAGCTTATGTCGCAGAACCTGCTCAAATAAAAAGAGCACAATACGGCCCATGGGTTATCTTATTCTTAGTAGTATTCACAATATGTGCTTACTTCTTGAATAGAGAGTATTGGAAGGATATTAAGTAATACGAAGTGGGCTATCATCTGATAGCCCATTCTTTTCATTTTGTTTATGAGTAAGGGAATAAAATGTCTACACGTCGTTCAGGTTTTACGCTCTACCAAGAA
>CANRJJ010000037.1 GCA_947630895.1 uncultured Wohlfahrtiimonas sp.
TTGTGATCTTTTAGCATTTGCTGATTATAAAAAACTCCTACAAAATTTGCAGGAGTTTGTCAGCAACCTGAAGCCACTATATTCATAGTGGCTTTTTATTATTCAATAATATTTATTGCATCGCTTTAGTTACTTCATCCACTTGCAATTCAATACTTTGCAAGCCATGACCAGACAAGTACCATAATTTAGGTGTTAATACGATAATCTTGCCATCTTTAACTGCTTGAACATCAGCATATTCTGCAGCTTTGAAATAATCTTCTGACATTGGTTCAGCACCAATTGCAGCGCTTCTATCCACCACAAAAATCACATCAGGATTAGTTTCAGTAAAATATTTTGCATCTGCAGGTACGCGACCTTCATATGTCTTTTCATCTGCACGTTTAACGCCCGCAACTTCATGAACAGTTTTTGCATAATTACTATTGTTAGAGATACCTAAGTTGCCGCCATTATGCATCACAACGACAGCTTTCTTAGATGATGCTGAGTTTTTAGCAACTGCATTTTTAATTTTTGCTTCTAATTTATTCCAAGCTGCTTCTGCTTCTGACTCTTTACCAACAACCTTACCAACGTTAACGATGTTGCTTTTAACACCATCCAAATACTCAGCAGTGCTAATTTTTTCTTCTGTGCTTAAAAAAGGAGTGACTGGCGCGATTGTTTGCAACTCTTCAACAAACTTACCTTGGCGACCTGAAGTAATGATGTAATCAGGTTTAATTTCACGAATCAATTCAATGTTTGGCTCTTTCATTCCACCAGTATTTTGATATTGCTCCGTTGTATATTGTGATAAATATTCAGGAGCATTTTGTACTGGTAATGCTACAACCGTATTCCCTGCACCCAAAGCATCAATGGTATCCAATGCACCAAAATCCATGACAACACCTTTTGTATCTGCCGCTGCCACACCGAAGCTTAAAGAAACCATTGCTGCTAATAATAATTTACGCATATAAAAACCTTTATCAATGAATAATAACACACAAATGAAAATGATTATTATTCACATCTTTTTATATATGTCCATTAATAAATAAATTATTTAATATAATTACCCCTGACATTGCTGAGTAATGAATGGGTTATCATTCCCCTGGCGCTTTGCAATAATTTGATTTCTTTGGCATTCCCACTGTTTAGGTGGATATGATCTATTCCATTCATTCATCAATTTTTTCTCTTGAGATGCAATAGAAATGCCATATCTATCTTCCATATAAAGATAGGTTCTCGCGATCATGCCTTTCACTTCTTTTCTTGGCTGAACTTGGCGCTTTTTAAAATCAACTGCAAATTCACAACGCCCATATTGATTAAATTTCTTTGTAAAATCACTGAATCGAAAATTCGAACGATCACCATTCACTTCACCAATGGCTGGTTGAAGATTATGCATATCACCTTCCATCACATCAAATTGTGCAATGCCTCCACAATTTTTGCGCCCACCTTCTTTCCAGCACTGCAACTGCTTACCAAAATTATGAGCAGGCATCACATGCTCCCATTCGATACGATTAGCGCGCTCTTCATTTTTTCGCACTTGGTAACCGCAATTTTTTAAATCTATTTCACTTTTGCGTTCTACAAACTTAAAGTCACAGCCACAATAAAACTCTTCCACTTGAGGATTATTTTTATAAATATCAATCAACTCAGTTTTTGCTTTAGCAAATGTCTGAACATCTCTAGAGCTTTGTTGCTCAATAATTGTTTTTCCACCAAAAAATGAAGCAATGACAGCGAATAAAACCATTACTGTGGTTTGAAGCGGTCTTCTTTGAAATTGCTTAATTAATCGATTGATATCTCTTTGAGAAATTTTTTTCTTGGCCATAACTCTTTATATAAATCTTATTGGAAAACGCATCACTATATAGATAAATCCTCACTTCCTCAATCAACACCGCAATTTTAAATCTGCTATACTCATTCAATAAATTTATTAGGAAACGATACAATGAATATCACTTTCTTAGGCACAGGCGCAGGAAAACCATCGCTTCAACGAAATGTCACAAGCTCTGTATTAGACTTAACCAAAGAACGTCAAGAGATGTGGATGTTTGACTGTGGTGAGGCGACTGTTCATCAAATTCAACGTTTACAACGCAAAGAATCAAAAGAGCAATCTACATTGCCGAATATTACCTTGGCAAAGATTTCAAAAGTATTCATTACTCATTTACATGGCGATCATATCTTTGGCTTATTTGGCTTTCTAACAAGCCGCTCTATGAGCAGCAGCAAAAACCCTTTAACGCTGTATGGACCAAAAGGGATTAAAAAAATCCTAGATACTGTCATAGAAATCACAGAATCTTTTATGATGTTTCCATTTGAAATTATCGAATTAGAACCAAATACCGATCCTGAAAAGCCTTTTTTAGTGTTTGAAGATGATTCATTTAAAGTCACCGCTATTGAATTACAACATCGCGTACAATCATTTGCTTATAGAATCGAAGAGAAAGATTCAATTGGTACATTGGACGTCAATGCTCTACATAAAATCGGCGTGCATGACCATACAATCTATCAACAATTAAAAAATCAGCAATTTGTCACTTTAGAAAATGGTCAAACGTTAAATCCTAAAGATTATCTAAAAAATCCACAAAAAGGCAAAACTGTGGTGATTTTTGGTGACACTTATCCTTGTAAAAATGGTGTGACTATCGCAAAAAATGCCGATTTTATTGTGCATGAAGCGACATATTCTCAAGAATTTGAAGAACTGGCTTTGGAAAGAGCACATTCTACAAGTAAGCAAGCAGCAAACATCGCCAAAGAAGCAAATGTTAAAACTTTATATTTCACACATATCAGCGCTAGATATTTCAGCAAAGATGATCAAGAACAGCTCGTTGGTGAATGCAGAACGATATTCCCCGAAAGTCATATCGCTCAAGATCTATTGCGTGTAGAAATTTAATTTACGACTCTATTTTTGAAATTAAATCAGGGCGTCTTTCTAAAGTATCTAATAATGACTTCTGTTTTCGCCATTCAGCAATCTTTTTGTGATTTCCAGAGAGTAAAACATCTGGAACTCGCATACCGTTGATTTCCTCTGGTCGCGTGTAATGTGGGCAATCTAACAATCCATCACTGAAAGAATCTTGTTCAAAAGATTCATGGTTAGATAACACATCTGGTAACAAACGTGACACTGAGTCAATCACTATATTCGCAGCCAATTCCCCACCAGAAAGCACGTAATCTCCCACAGAAAGTTCTAAATCAATTTCACCCTCAATGATTCGCTCATCCACACCTTCATAGCGTCCACACAATAATACGATATGTGATTGTGCTTGCAGTTCACGAACGATGGATTGATCTAAAACCTTGCCTCTGGGTGATAAGTAAATACGATACCCTCTGTTTCCACGCACTTGAGTAATCTCATCAAATGCATCTTTCAGAGGCTGATACTTCATAACCATACCCGGACCACCGCCATATGGGCGGTCATCCACTGTATGATGAATATCTGTCGTATACTTCCTAGGATTCCAACATTGAGTTTCAATGCTACCTTTTTGGTGAGCTCGACCCACAACACCAAGCTCACAATAATTTTCTATGATCTCAGGAAATAGCGTGATGACATCAAATATCATCTTCATCCCAATCCACTAAAATTTCTTTAGTTTCTAAATCCACATTAATCACAGCATGACCAACCGTAAATGGAATCAAACATTCTTGGCCATTTTTTCTAACAACCATTACATCATTCGCACCTGTTTCGATGAATTCTTTAACTTCACCAAATACAAATCCTTGCTGATTTTGTACTGTTGAACCAATTAAGTCAGCCCAATAATACTCACCCTCACCAAGCTCTTCTAATTGATCATGCTCGATAAATAATTCTAAGCCATGATAAGACTCGATAGATGTGCGATCAGCGAAACCTTTAAATTTTAAGACTAAGCTTTTACCTGCATATCCAGAATCTTCAACTTCTAATTTTTTCCATACATTATCTTTAAATACGAATAAATAATCGTATCCAAAAATCGCATCTCTTGGACGAGTTTCGGAAAAAATTTTCACATAGCCTTTCAAACCATGAAAGCCATTAATTTTGCCTACGGCTATTTTGTTGTTTGCATCCATATAAAACGCCTTCAAAAAAAAACCTCACTCGCAAAGAATGAGGTATTTCTATAATCAATTAAAGATTACTGAGCTTTTCTGTTTAACTCATTAATTACTTGCTTAACACGATCAGTAGGTTGTGCACCAACACCAATCCAGTAGTTATAGCGATCTAAGTCAACACGGATGCGTTCTTCTTGGCCTGCTGCGATAGGGTTAAAGAAACCTAAACGCTCAATATAACGACCTGTTGCAACGTTTCTGCTGTCTGCTGCTACTACTTGATAGAAAGGGCGCTTCTTAGATCCACCACGTGCCAAACGAATTGTAACCATAAAATAAAAATCCTAAAAATATAAATAATTGAATAACACAGCACTTCTTTTAAAATATAGAGACACGATACATTAGAAGCACAAAAGATAACGTCTAATTCTACTATAAAAAATAGAAAAAGAAAATATTTAAGCGTGTATGAAAGTCGGTAGTGTAAATTGAGAGAAAATAGTAAACTCTTCTTCTTCGCAAGTTACCCACTCATAAGCATCTGGACGCTTCATTAATTCACGAATTAATAAATTATTTAATCTATGTCCTGCTTTATAACCAACAAATTTACCAATAATTGGAAATCCTAATTGGTATAAATCACCTACAGCATCGAGTAATTTATGACGTACAAACTCATCTGGATAGCGTAAACCACCTTCGTTTAAAATACGATAATCATCAACAATGATCGCATTTTCCAAGCTACCACCAAGCCCCAAATTGAACTCACGCATTTTTTCAAAATCTCTCATAAAGCCAAATGTTCTGGCTCGAGAAAATTCTTCGATAAATACTTTAGTAGAAAAATCACAATCAACATGATCCGCTGTACGGCTTAATACTGGATGATCGAAATTAATTGTAAAATCTAAAGCAAAACCATTATATGGTTCAAGCTTTGCGATTTTGTCATCTTCTTTTACAACAACCGACTTTTTAATTTTAATAAATTTTTTCGGCGCATCTTGATCAACAACACCTGCTGATTGCAATAAATACACAAAAGGCGCAGAGCTACCATCCATAATAGGAATCTCGGGAGCACTCACTTCGATCAGTACATTATCCACACCAAAAGCTGCTAAAGCAGCCATCAAATGTTCAACAGTTGATACTGTTTCCACAGAGTCAGGACTACTAGCAATTTTAGTTGCAAGCATCGTATCAATCACGCCTTCAGCCGAAACCGTAAATGCTGTACTGCCCGCAATATCACTACGTTTAAATTTTATTCCATAATCAATAGGCATAGGAGAAAGACTCAGAGAAACTTTTTTCCCTGAGTGCAAACCAATACCTACTGTGGTTATTTTTTCTTTTAAAGTTCTTTGCTTGATCATTAATCTGATTGCTTTCTTAAAAATGCTGGAATATCTAAAATGTCCCCAAACAATTTATCTTGTTGAGAAACACGACGCTCTGGCTTTCTAACTTCTTCATACCCATCGTCTTCCTGCTTTACTCTGCGACGTGATGAAGACATGGTATTTACATCTTTAGGTGCATCTAAACCAGTTGCAATGATTGTTACACGCAATTCATCACCTAAATCTTCCTCTATTGCCGTTCCAATGATTACAGTTGCATCTTCTGATGCATACTCACTAATCATATGCCCAACTTCATGGTATTCACCAATAGAGAGTCCTGCACCACCAGTGATATTAACCAAAATACCTTTAGCACCAGCTAAGTTAATATTATCCAACAAAGGCGAAGCAATGGCTTCTTGAGTCGCTTCACGCGCTCTATTATCACCCGAAGCAGATCCAACCCCCATCATAGCCATACCTTGTTGGCTCATTACTGTTTTTACGTCATTAAAGTCCAAGTTAATTAAACCTGGCTTGATAATGCTTTCAGAAATACCCTGCACTGCGTTGTATAAAACATTATTAGCTGCGGCAAAAGCTTCTACTAAACTCGCTGTTTTACCTAATACTGTTAACAATCTTTCATTAGGAATCGTAATCAAAGAATCAACGTGATCAGCTAAAGTCTTTAATCCTGCATTTGCAGCATTTTCACGTTTTTTACCTTCAAAGCTAAATGGCCTAGAAACAACAGCAACTGTTAAAATCCCCATTTCTCTTGCTGTTTCTGCGATTACAGGAGCTGCACCAGTACCAGTACCTCCACCCATTCCTGCAGCAACAAATACCATATTTGCACCTTCAAGCGCCTCTTTAATTCTTTCTTTGTCTTCTAAAGCTGCTTGACGGCCAATTTCTGGATTTGCACCAGCACCTAAACCTTTCGTCAAAGATGATCCTAACTGGATCATTATCTCTGCTTTAGTTTTCTTAAGTGCTTGAGAATCTGTATTTGCGGATAAAAAGCTTACGCCTTTTAACCCGGAATCTACCATATGAGTTACAGCATTGCCACCAGCGCCACCAACACCAATAATCTTTATAATTGGTTTTTGGTCATCAAAGTCTTGGTGTAATTCAAAAACTGGCATCTATAAAACCCCATAAAAAATAAAATTCATGACATTATAGCAAATTATTCTTAAATTTTAAAAATAATGCTTTAATCCTTTCTTAAGCTTTTGAAAGAAAGTTACCTTTGGCTCTTCTCCTTCACGCCTTTGATTGTGCAGATAAAACTCCTGCTGAGTCTTCAGTAATCCAATTACATTAGCATATCTTGGATCACGAATGTCGATATTTTGATCAGCCAATTCTCGACCAATTTCAGCATTCTTAACAAAGCCTACTCGAACAGGCAAATCAAAATATTCTTCAGCAGCATCTTCAATATTTTGTATCAAAGAGCCACCGCCTGTAAACACAAAACCCGCACCTAGCATATGGTCATAATAATTTCTTTTGAGCTCTTGGCGGATTAATCTAAAGAAATCTTCATAACGCGCCTCGATGATACTGGATAACTCTAATCTTGAAATTTTCTTCACTGTATGGTGCATTGGTAGTTCAACAGTTTCACCATGTGGAATCATATCAGAGCGACATGAACCAAATTTAACCTTAAAGCTTTCTGCAACATCTGTACTCATATGCATAATTGCAGCAATATCCATTGTCACTCGATCGCCTGCAAATGGAATACTGAATACATCCATCAATGATCCATTTACATAAATAGCCAAATCAACCGTGCCACTACCAATATCAACTAGACATACACCTAATCTTTTCTCATCTTCAGTCAAAACAGCCAATGAAGATGCAATGCCTTGGAAAACAAACTTATCGACGCCAAAGCTAGATTTCTCAATACACTTTCTCGTGTTATTCAAAACATTTAGAGATGCCGTAACAACTAATGCCTTAACATCCAATCGAATCCCTGTCATTCCGATAGGATTAGTAATGCCTTTTTGCTTATCAATTTCATATTCCTGAGGAATCACATGAATCACTTCACTTCCCTGAGGAATTGATAAATCACGCGCATTCTTCAGTACTTCTTCTTTATCTTTATACGTAACTTCTTTACGGTTAATCGGTACCATTCCAGCTGATTCATAGCATTCAATGTGCTCGCCAGTAACAGAAGCTGATAATGAAAATACTTCGCACTGGCCTTGTTCTTCTAATGATTGAATCGCTTTCTTGATCGCAATTGAAACTTGCTCGATATCAGTAATCGTACCCACCGATACACCATAAGTTTTTTGAGAGCTCAGACCTCTAACAATAACCTTATCTTCATTTACTTCAGCAACGACAGCAAGAATTTTACTCGTACCGATATCCAATCCGACAACTAAGCCCAATTCTTTCTCTTCTTCTGCTCGATTATTATTCGTCATAATCCCTTACCGTTTCCACTTTAAAGCATATCCATGATCATATCTAAAATCTATCGCGACAATACTATCCATTTTTGACTGAATAGAGGAAGGATAGTGCATAACAAATCTTTGAAGCCTATCTTCAAAAAACATAGAACCGAGATACAATTCTACATCATTTTCTAGAACAATTATCCAAGCGCCGCGATAATCTAAGATAATTTTTTCTACAGTCAATCCTACAGATTCAATTGCTGTTTCAATTATCTCCATTCCAGATAACATTTTATCGATTTGCTCAGCATTTCCTTGTAAGCTAATCATGACATCCGATGGCATTAAATCAGGCTCAAAGACAGACCCATCAGCTTCTATTAAATATAAATCATTCCAAATAGCAATTGGTCTACGCTCTTCGATCATAATGTCTATTTCATCAGGCCAGCGTCTTTTAACTTCTGCATTTTTAACCCAAGGATTACTCAAAAGTTCGACTCTAAAATTATCTAAATCGTAGCTAACAAAGTTTTGCCCAATTAACGCATTGATAATTTTATCTTTACGCTCACCCACTAAATATTTTTCATCAGATTGAATTTCAACTTTTTCAATCTGAAAAATATTATTCGCGCTTAAATACAACCAACCTGTATAAGGCGATGTAACGCACAAGACCAAAGCCAATGAGATGAAAGTGAACTTAATATAATGCCAAACTTGCCCTAAAAACTGTTTCCAATTAAACGGCTTTTTCGGGCGCACACCACGTCTTCTGCGACGAGTCCAGCTCGTGCTGATCGTTACTTCATCATCCTTTTTAGTATTTTTCTTACTTTTAACGGATATTGGCTTAGCTTGTTTCATCAATACCTACAACGATGTTTTTAAGATTTCAATACACAGTGCATCATAATCAACACCTGTAGCTTTTGCTGCCATTGGAACCAACGAATGCCCCGTCATGCCCGGTGACATATTCACTTCCAACAACCATGGTTGACCAGCTTCATCTAACACTAGATCAACGCGCCCCCAACCTTCTCCTGAAATCGCACTAAAGGCATCTTCACAAATTTTTTGTATAGAAGCTTCTGTTGCTTCATCCAATCCACAAGGGCAGAAATAACGTGTGTCATCACGCAAATATTTAGCATCAAAATCATAAAATGCTAAATCAGTTTCCATACGGATTAATGGCAATGCTTTACCATTTAAAATACCGCACGTATATTCACCTTTACCAACAATCCAAGGCTCTGCAAAGATTGTTCCACTTTTACCTTGCGCATTCTTCCACGCACTTAGTAAATCTTCTTTACGTTCAACTTTGCTCACGCCCACACTAGAACCATCAGCACTAGGTTTAACCGCCAAAGGATAAATGCCTAGCTCAGCAACACGAGCAACATCTTCTTCTGTTTTTAACTCAAAAGTTTGCAACACAGGCAAGCCTTTGGATTGCCAAATTGCTTTGGTATGCAATTTATCCATTCCAATAGCACAAGCTAGCATTCCACTACCTGTATATGGAATTTTTAAATAATCTAAAACTGCTTGAATAGTGCCATCTTCGCCATAACTACCATGCAAATTATTCATTGCACGATCAAAACCATTCTCTTTTAAGTATGTTGTCAAATCCACATCTTGCGTATCCACGCCATGTGCATCGATCCCCTGACGCTGCAAAGCAGCCAAAACAGCTTCACCTGACCACAAAGAAACTTGTCGCTCTGATGATGTACCACCCAATAAAACCGCAACTTTACCGAAAATCTTAGGATCAATTGTTGTCATTATAATGCCCCCCCCTTATAAAAGTTTGCAGCCACACCGCCGATGCTTCCTGCCCCCATCATCACAACTAAGTCATTATTCTCAGCAATGGTTTGATAGCAGTCACGAACTTCTGACAAAGTTTTTGCGTAATTAATCTTCTGCCCTGTTTTTTCTTCTATCGCTTTGATTAAAATTTCTGTGCTAATTCCTTCAATTGGCTTTTCACCTGCAGGATAAATATCCGTCAAAATCATATTTGGATACTCTTTCAACACATCTACAAACTCTGTAAATAACTCTTCTGTACGTGAGTATCTATGAGGTTGGAAAACTAGAACAATGCGTTTATTTGGATACGCTTCTGATAAAGCACTCATCACACTTTGAATCTCTGTTGGATGATGACCATAATCTTCCATCACTGAAACTGAACCACCCTTTAGTAAAGGTACATCAGGATGGAATTGGAAGCGACGTCCTACACCTTTAAATTTCATCAAACCGCGACGTATCGCTGGTGCAGACACACCTAAATCTGTTGCAATTGCAATCGCAGCAATACTGTTTAAAGCACTGTGTTTACCTGGCAATGCAACTGTAAATTCACTAACACCTAATGGCGTTTTAACCGTAAATTCTGTGCGCATTTTGTCTGATTTATATTTTAACAGTTGGAAATCAGCACCTTCTGATTCACCATATGTCCAAAGTGGACGTTGTAATGATGGAATAATTTGGCGAACTCCAGGATTATCAATACATAAAACCACCAAGCCATAGAATGGCAAATGATGCAAGAAATCGACAAATGTCTTTTTCAATGTTTCAAAGTCACCTGCATAGGTCGACATATGATCTTTATCGATATTTGTAACAATCGCCGACATTGGGCGTAAATGCAAGAAAGATGCGTCTGATTCATCTGCTTCAGCCACAAAGCATTCACCCAAACCTAATTGAGAGCTTGATAAGTTATTTGCTTTATTCACACGACCACCCACAACAAATGTAGGATCTAATCCTGCTTCTTCTAAAATTGATGCCAATAAACTTGTCGTCGTTGTTTTACCATGCGTTCCTGCTACTGCAATTCCGTAATGGAAACGCATTAATTCACCCAACATCTGCGCTCGAGCAATGATAGGAATCCCCGCGCTTTGCGCCGCAATCACTTCTGGGTTTGTATTTTGTACCGCCGTTGATACCACAACAACATCTGCACCTTCAACATAAGCTGCATCATGTCCGATTTTAACTAAAGCCCCAAGCGCAATTAAATGTTCAACTGTCGCTGATAAGCTAATATCTGAACCCGTAACTTCATAGCCCAAGTTCAAGCAAACTTCAGCAATGCCACACATTCCTGAGCCACCAATTCCGATAAAATGAATTCGATTAATTCGACGCATATTACCTGCGCGTTTGTAGTGCATTGTTTGTGTCAAAATAACATCCTTTTTTAAATTTAAATTTAGCGTCCAAAAGTTGCTTCAATGGTCTGAACAATTTCTTCAACAGACTTTGGTTTGGCATTTAGACGCGCATTTTCCGCCATTTCTAAACATCGTTCAAGTGTTAAGTGATTCAATATTTCAACCAAATCTTTTTGATCATAATTTTTTTCATCAATACGATATGCCGCATCAATTTTCACTAAAAAATCAGCATTTTTATTTTGATGATCATCCACCGCTGTCGGCAGTGGAATTAAAATACTACCCAACCCAACGGCTGTTAACTCAGCTAAAGTTAAAGCCCCTGCTCGGCAAATAACAATATCTGCCCACTCATAGGCTTCTGCCATATTTTCAATAAATGGTGCTAGTCTATAAGGCTCTATCGCTACATCCGCCCAACTTTTTTCAGCTTCAGAAAAAAGTTTTTCACCTGTTTGATGCCATACCAAGATTTTTTGATTCGCTTGCGCCACCAACTGTGGCACTAAAGTATTAACGAATCGTGAACCTTGCGAGCCTCCAATCACTAAAATTCGACGCTCATCATTTCTATCTTTAAAGCGCACTTTCGGCGAAGGCAATTGAAATAATTCATCACGAACGGGATTACCCACATATTTGCTATGTGCCCAATCGGGCAATGGAAATCCTGTTAAAACATGCTGACTAATTTTTGCTAAACAGCGATTTGTCATGCCAGGCACGGCATTTTGCTCATGAATAACCAATGGAATTTTTAATAATTTTGCAGCGATTCCGCCGGGACCTGAGGCGAATCCACCAAATCCAATAATACATTTAGGCTCAAGCTCTTTTAAAATCGCTTTGGCTTCGCTTACCGCAGTAAACATTTTTTGTGGCAGTTGCAACCAACCTTTTAATCCGTTGCCTCTCAATCCTTTAATCGATAATGAATATAGTTCGATATCATGTTTCGGTACTAATTTCGTTTCTAAACCATGCGCACCAAGCCAAGCAACGGATAAACCTTGTTCTCTTAAACGATTGGCAACAGCTAATCCTGGAAATATGTGCCCACCTGTTCCACCTGCCATAATGACAACATCAACCTTCTGTAGCTTTTGGCTCATTATCTTTTACCTTTTGTGCATTAATTTTGTTTAATTGATGCTTTGAATCCACATCTACTCTAAATACAATACCGATTGCAATCAAAACGGTGATCATGCTCGATCCACCATAACTTAATAATGGAAGCGTTAAACCTTTTGTTGGCAATCGCCCCATTGCTACCGCCAAATTAATATACGCTTGTCCAACAATCCATAAACCAATGCCATAACTCAAGTATGCACCGAATTTCATATTGCAAGATTCTGCACGTTTACCGATCATGAAAGTTCTAGTCACAAGCATTAGTAATAAAAATATTAAAAATCCAACGCCTAACAATCCTGTTTCTTCTGCATAGACTGCAAAAATGAAGTCTGTGTGTGCTTCAGGCAAATAACCAAGTTTTTGAACACTTTCACCAATTCCCATCCCTGTTAGCTCACCTCGACCAATCGCCATCAATGAATTGATCAACTGAAAGCCTTCACCAAACTGATATTGCCATGGATCTAAAAATGTTTTTAAACGCGCCACACGATAAGGCGCACTGTAAAGTAATCCAACCATCATAATAAGCGTGAGCATAATCATAATTGAGAAACGCCAAGCCGATACACCTGCAATGAAGATCATCCCTAAACCTACGCCCATCAATACCGCTGTTGATCCAAAGTCAGGCTCCAACAATAGCAAAACGCCTAAAAAACCCAATACACACAATGGTGTAATGAGATATAACATTTCATTTTTAATTTTGTCATTATGGCGCTGCAAAAATCCTGCCACATAGATAAATGCCATCAACTTCGCAACTTCTGATGGCTGAAAATTGATGCCTCCAAGTGGTATCCAGCGCATTGCACCATTCACTTCTCGACCAATACCAGGAATAAGCACCAAAACTAAAACGAGAACCGCCAATGGCACCATCAATGATGACCAAATATACATTTTCTCCATGGATATCTTGTATGCACAAACACCGCCAAAAATACCAATTGCGATATAAATCATTTGACGAATACTATAATGATAGAGGCCGACACCGTATTTTTCTGTCGTAAATGATGATGCTGAAGTGACCATCAATACACCGAGCATTAACAAAATGGCAACGACTGACAATAGCCATGAATCTAAGTGAACTTTTTGTTGTGGTAAGAATTCTTTAGACATAATTATTTCTCTAATGCCTCAATCAAACCAACAAAATAATCCCCGCGTTCATTAAAATTAGCAAACTGATCGAAGCTTGCACAAGCAGGAGAAAATAGAACTACTTCTCCTTTTTTAGCGCGAGCATTAATTTCTTTGACTGCATTGTCTAAAGTTTCTACGTAATTCGATTCACAATTCTCAGGAATATGCGGTGCTATTACAGAAATATCTTTACCAATTAAGTAAACGCCCAAAATACTTGGATGATCTAGTAATATAGATAATTCAGAGAAATTTTGGTCTTTAGTCACACCGCCTAAAATTAACCATTTAGGCTCTAAAAACCCTGATATTGCTGCAACAGTAGAAGGTAAATTTGTGGCTTTAGAGTCATTATAATAACGCACACCATTAATCTCTTTCACTAAGGCACAACGATGTGGCAAAGCTTGATAATGTTTAATTGCATTTTGCAACGCACTATTTTTTATAGATAAAACATCTGCAATACAGCAAGCAGCCATCACATTTGCATAGTTATGCAATCCACCTAAACTGATATCTTGAACTTTAATCTTCAATACATTATTACTGATACCTTGAGGCAGACCTTCACTCCATAAAACATGCCAACCGCTATGATTATCTGCTTTCAAAGAAAATCCAGTCGTTGATTTATGAGCAGATAGCGATGATAAATAATTCATCAGATATTCATCATCATAATTAACCACCCAATGTTTAGACATATTCAACAATTTAAATTTAGCATTGGCGTAGTCATCAAATCCTTCATAACGATCTAAATGATCTGGCGCTAAATTCAATATTACCCCAACTTCTACATTCAAGTTTTCTGTTGTTTCTAATTGAAAGCTAGATAATTCCAATACATAAGTCGGATTTTCAATCTTATTTTTGTATACATTCAGCCACAGATTTAATGCAGGCTCTCCAAGATTTCCACCCACAAAAACATGATCTCTATCTTGAAATAAGATATCGTAAGTCAGCGTTGTTACTGTGCTTTTACCGTTTGTGCCCGTGATACCAATAATTGTGTCATTAGTAGTTAAACGTGCAAACAACTCTATATCACCACCAATATTTTCTTTGGGCAATCTTGCTAAACATTGCTGTAATTCAGGCGTTGCTAATGGAATACCTGGGCTTAACCACAAATAATCACATTCGTCTAACCAATCTTTATTAAAACCACCCACAAAAATTTCCGTGGCTACTTTACTGATGTCATCGCTATTCGGTGGATTGCTTCGTGAATCCATCGCAAAAATATTATTCGCACCCAAATGGTGCAATGTATTCACCAGTGATAATCCCGTAATACCAAACCCAATCACTAAATGCTTTGCGGATAAATCAATTGATGACATCGCATGTTCCTTGCTGTTGAAAAGTAATTCTTTCTTGTTGAACCATTATACGATTAAGATCGTAAATTGTTTGCTGCCATTCGTGCAATGTAGAGTTTTTGGTTTTCCAGTGCACATCTACAGAAAATCTCGCTGATTGGTTTCGACAAGAAGCTGTAATTGTATAACCATTTGCACTATCTTCAACATTACTTTCACAAAACTGTTGCAATGCTTCCATATCTTGCTCAGCTGAATAGAGTGATTTTAGTTCGTACACACTAAAACATTCCTCTTTGGACTCCACGAGCTCTTCTTCACCACTTTTAGTGATGTAATTACTTCTGAGCCATAAGAAAGGCTTCATCTCATTGTTATTATTCTCAAGCGCTAAATTATCCGCTGTATTTATACTTATAGCATCGTTTCGATAAACAACATGCCAAACGATATACAAAATAGCGATACACAATACTGCTAAACCAATACTTATTTTATTCATTTTCTGTCACGCACAAAAAAACCTTAAAAATAACTGAATATTTTTAAGGTTTCAATTAATGTCCTATTATTCAGCGACTTCTTCCAATTCTTCTTTAGCATGTTCTTGACGCTGACGTTGCAATGTCATTGCTTTATCTTTCATTTTCAAATACTGTCTACCTAATTTATCCACTGCTTCATCAATCGATACATATAAGTCATCAGTTGTTGATTCTGCATTAATATCTGGCGAATGTGGAATTACCATAGTAATTTCCGCTTTTTGACGTTTACTTTCTACAGATAAAACCACGTCAACTTGAATAATTTGATCTCGATGACGCTCAATTTTATTTAAACGCTCCTTCACATGTTCTTGTAGTGCTGCTGTTAACTCTAAACCATCGCCTGTTATATTAATATTCATAGCTACTCCTTTATTTATCGAGTTGAAACATTCTTTGCCACATCAATACTACTGATCTGTGTTTTACATTAATACAGAATTCACTAAATGAGAAGGGGTAAACGAATGTTTCGTTGAATATTTACTCAGTTTTGACAAATATTAGATATTTTCTTTACTCGTCGCCCAAAGCTTCGAGTTGTGCTAATGAAGGTGCATACAAATAACTTCCAGTAACTGCTCGCGTGTAACAGAACATACGGTCAAAATGCTCATCATTTTCACCACACATATTTTTCAACATTGAATCAATAGAGCTTAGCTTTGCGCTATATGCTAAGAAATACAATCCATTTTCACCAGACACATAACCATACGGCAAGCTCTGACGAACGATTTCCAACTCTTCACCATCTTCTTCAATCACAACACGCTCAGTATGTGCACCAATTGGCTTTTGATCATCAGACATTTCAATATCATTTTGTTTAGTTCTACCAAACGTTCCTTCTTGTGTCGCTAAGTCTAAATGACTAAATTGTGCCATCGAGTGAACCCAGCGCTGAGCCAACACATAACTACCACCAGCATCATTACCTTCAGAAATAATTGCCACGTCTTCTCGATCTTTCTGTCCTTTAGGATTTTCTGTGCCATCAACAAAGCCACTAAAATCACGCGATTCTAACCAACGAAAACCGTGCGTTTCATTTTCAACTTTGATCAACCCTCTAAATACATTCATAAACTCTTGAGCCAACGTAAAGTTGATTTTATGCTCGTAAGAAGTGATGTGTAAAAATAGATCTCTTGGCGTTCCTTCTACCATGCCATGAGCCATCGTTTTCAAATCATGCAATTCTGGTGCGCTTTCATCATCTGAAGAAATTTTTCTCCAAGCGTCGTGCCCAAATGCAATCACAACCGCTAAACCCATCTGTGAAAATCGTGTTTTATACGAACGAATACGCGCACCAAACTCACCAATTGCATCTTTAATTTTATCTACATCATCGCTTTTAAAATTAGCTTCAATAAAAATAGCGTGATCTCTACCTTCAACAGTTATGCCTTCTTGATAATTTAATTCACTCATCGATTCACTTCCTAAACTTCATGGATACAAATATTCATAAAATAAAAAATAACGGGCTCTTATTCTATAAGAGCCCAAAGCTACATTCCAAAATAATTATTTAATCAAACGGCTAATATCTTTAAATTTTGGATGATCTGCTGTTTCTAACAATTCAAACAATAAAGATTCTAATCCAGTCACTCCTGCACCATAACCAATCATACGATCAATGCCTAAATCTTTATTTTCTTTTGTGCGAGATGATACGCAATCTACAATGACATCCACATCATAATTTTCTAATAATAAATCACGCGCTGTTTGAAAAACACAAATATGAGCTTCCATACCTGCCAATAAAATATGATCTGCACCTGACTCTTTTAATTTTGCTTGAAACTCTAAACTTCCCCAAGCACTGAATGTGTTTTTGATAATGGGTGCATTACCACCTTCATTCAAAATCTCTTTTAAAGATTCAACGGTAGTGCCAAGCCCTTTTGGATACTGCTCTAACCATAAAACAGGAACATCCAATAACTCTAATCCTATCAATAGTTTTTCTAAGCGAGGAATCAATTCATCTTTATCATGAATAACGTTATTCAACTTTTCTTGTACATCCACAAACACTAAAATTGGGTTCGCATATTTCATTAAATGCTCCTTTGAGTTTGATTAAAGTGGAAATAAAATTGGCACGAATATAACAGTAATCATCATCACTATTAGCGCAAATGGCAAGCCAATCTTAACAAAATCACCAAAAGTATAGTTTCCAGGCGCGACCACCAATGTATTCACAGGCGATGATACAGGCGTAATGAATGCCGCCGATGCTGCCAAAGCAACAGTCATTGCAAATGGATAAGGTGAAACTCCTAAAGTCCCAGCTGCTTGAATTGCAATTGGTGCTAGCAACACAGCCGTTGCTGTATTAGAAATAAACAATCCTATTGTTGCCGTAACCGCGAACAACAACATGATTAATATTCTAGGGCTGGCATCTCCACCAATATCTAGCAAGAATTTCACAGCCAAATCAACACCGCCTGTGTTTTGTAGCGCAATGGCGAATGGAAACATTCCAACAATTAATATAATACTTTGCCAATGAATGGATTTATATGCACTATCCATTGTAATACAGCCAAAGAAGCCCATTAATAACGCACCAAAAATTGCCACTAAAACAGTTGGAAAAACACCTGAAATCATTAAGCCAACTGTGATCAATAAAGCAACAATCGCGTATGGTGCTTTGTCCATCGCAGGTGCAACTTCATCTATTTCAGCAGGAATAGTCAATACAACAAAATCATCCACTAAAGTTTGCAACTGACGAATGTCTCGCCACATGCCAATGACCAATAATGTATCGCCCTGTTTCAATCGCTCACTCAACAAATCGCTGTCTAATATTTTTCCTTGGCGCTTCATGCCGATCACGTTCAAATTATAATTTGATCTAAATGCATTCTCTAAGACTGTTTTATCGATTAGTTGAGAATCAGGATGAATTGTAACTTCCACCATACCAATTTCTCTAGCATGCTCATCAAAGTAGCTACTGCGCAAAGATAAAGGTGATAATTTAAATTCACTGCAAAAATATTCGAGCTGATCAGGATAAAAGAAATCCAATAACAAAATATCATTTTCTTGCAAAACACGATCTGACACCGCGCCTAACACAACATTTTTAAGTCTGCTTAACTTTCTTTCAACTGCAATAACATTCGCACCATGCTCCACACGTAAATTCAACTCTGATAATCGTTTATTAATAAATGGTGAATTGTGCCCAATGATCAAACGATGATTTCGACCATCTAAATGATATTGATTCACTAAGTCTTTAATGTGTACGCGTGAATGACTTCTACCTGCGTTATCTTTATTTTTATTGCCTAAAAATCTTCGGGCAAACAGCATATAAAATACGCCAACGACCAAAACCATAACGCCGATTGGAGTAAATGAGAAAAAATTAAATGCTTTAAATCCTGCTAATTGCAGCTGCCCTGAAACTACTAAGTTTGGCGGTGTTGCAACTAATGTCAACATTCCACTGATTAATCCTGCAAAACTCAATGGCATCATTAATCGACTAGTATCTGCCTTCATTTTTGCAGCAATGCTTAAAACTATTGGGATAAAGATTGCGACAATGCCAGTTGAGCTCATCACTGAGCCTAATAATGCGACTGATAACATGAGTAATACAATCAATCGCGTTTCACTATTTTTGGCTTGTTTAATCAGCCAATCGCCCACTCTAAAAGCAACGCCCGTACGAACCAAACCATCACCAATCACAAAAAATACCGCAACAATAATGACACTGCTATCACTAAATCCCGCAAGTGCTTCATTCAGTGTAATGCTTCCCGTTAATGGCAAAACCAATAAAGCACAAATGGCGACTACATCCATTCTTGGCTTATTCATGACAAATGCAATGACAGCAGCCAATAATAAGATTAAAACAATCATTAATTCGTAGGACATATTTATATTTCTTTTAAGTAGTAATTTTGAGTCATTATATGCAGAAATACAGAACGATTAAATCTATTGTCACTCAATCCTAACTAATATTGAATCTTGTCAT
>CANRJJ010000038.1 GCA_947630895.1 uncultured Wohlfahrtiimonas sp.
AACGCAGCTGTTAAAGTTGTTTTACCATGGTCAACGTGACCAATTGTACCCACGTTTACGTGTGGTTTACTACGACTGAATTTTTCCTTAGACACAATATCACCTCAGTTGTTAAAGAATGAATGAAAATAGCGCTATATTATAGCGCTATTTTTTATGTTTGCAATCTAAAATTTATTTAGATTAGCCTTGATTTTTCTTGATAACTTCTTCTGTTACATGAGAAGGAGCATCTTGATACTTAGCAAACTCCATAGAATATGTTGCACGACCTTGAGTTGCTGAACGCAACGCTGTCGCATAACCAAACATTTCTGATAAAGGAACTTCTGCACGAATCACTTTTGATCCATAAGCATCATCAACACCTTGCAAGTTACCACGACGACGGTTCAAGTCACCCATTACATCACCTAAGTAATCTTCTGGAGTTTCAACTTCAACTTTCATCATTGGCTCTAACAATACAGCGCCTGCTTTACGAGCACCTTCTTTGAAGCCCATTGAACCAGCGATTTTAAACGCCATTTCGTTTGAGTCAACTTCATGGTAAGAACCATCAAACAATGTTACTTTTACGTCAACAACTGGGAATCCTGCAAGAACACCATTTTCCATTTGCTCTTGGATACCTTTATCAACCGCTGGAATGTATTCCTTAGGAACAACACCACCAACGATTTGGTTAACGAATTCATAACCTTCGCCCGCTTCTCTTGGCTCAATACGCAACCAAACATGACCGAACTGACCGCGACCACCTGACTGACGAACGAACTTACCTTCTTGCTCAACAGTTTTCTTGATTGTTTCACGGTAAGCAACTTGAGGAGCACCAACGTTACATTCAACTTTGAATTCACGCTTCAAACGCTCAACCAATACCTCCAAGTGCAACTCACCCATACCACCGATGATTGTTTGACCTGATTCATGATCCGTTGAAACACGGAAAGATGGATCTTCTTGCGCCAAACGAGATAATGCAAGACCCATTTTCTCTTGATCACCTTTAGTTTTTGGCTCGATCGCTACAGAAATTACTGGCTCTGGGAACTCCATACGCTCAAGAACGATAACATCTTTCTGATCACACAAAGTATCACCAGTTGTTACATCTTTCAAACCAACGAATGCAACGATATCACCCGCACGCGCTTCAGAAATTTCTTCACGATTGCTTGAGTGCATACGATACATACGACCAATACGCTCACGCTTCTCTTTTACAGAGTTATAAACAGAGTCACCGTTTTTAACAACACCAGAGTAAACACGAACGAATGTTAAGTTACCATGCGGATCGTTAACGATTTTAAATGCCAAACCAGCAAATGGCTCGTCATCAGTTGAGTGACGCTCACTTGGCTCACCATCAGGCAAAGTACCATTTGTTGCTTCGATATCAGTTGGCGCAGGTAAATAACGAATAACGTTATCCAACACACACTGAACACCTTTGTTTTTAAACGCTGTACCACACATAGCAAGTACAATTTCAGAGCTTAACGTACGTGCACGCAAACCTTGATAAATCTCTTCGATAGACAACTCACCTTCTTCAAGGTATTTTTCCATCATTTCTTCTGAAGATTCAGCAGCAGCTTCAACCATCGCAGTACGATACTCTTCCGCCTGCTCTTTTAAATGCTCAGGAATATCTTTATATTCGAATTTTAAACCGTGACTTGCTTCATCCCAATAAATTGCTTTATTAAGAACCAAATCAACAACACCCTCAAAATCCTCTTCCGCACCGATTGGAATTTGAACAGGAACAACATTTGCACGCAAACGATCCTTCATTTGCTCAACTACACGGAAGAAATCAGCACCAGTACGATCCATCTTATTGATAAACGCCATACGTGGAACTTTATACTTATTAGCTTGACGCCATACAGTTTCTGATTGAGGCTGAACACCACCTACTGAACAGTAAACCATTACAGCACCATCAAGAACACGCATTGAACGCTCTACTTCGATAGTAAAGTCAACGTGTCCAGGAGTATCGATCAAGTTAATCAAATGCTCATCGAATTGATTATCCATCCCTTTCCAAGAACAAGTTGTTGCTGCTGAAGCAATTGTAATACCACGCTCTTGCTCCTGATCCATACCATCCATCGTCGCAGTACCTTCGTGTGTTTCACCGATTTTATGCGTACGACCTGTATAGAAAAGGATACGTTCAGAAGTAGTAGTTTTACCAGCGTCGATGTGAGCACTAATACCGATATTACGATATCGATTAATTGGCATTGTACGAGCCATATATTTTTCCTTCTATTAATTAGAAATTATCTTAAAAACGACGATGCGGCACCATCAATACTGATAGCACCGCATTATATTCATACTAAAAGCACGCGACTACTACCAGCGGAAGTGAGCAAATGCCTTATTCGCTTCTGCCATTCTGTGCGTATCTTCACGTTTTTTAACTGCAGCACCACGACTCTCTGCAGCATCTAATAATTCTACCGCCATTCTGCGAGCCATTGATTTTTCTGAACGCTTACGCGCAGCATCAATAATCCAACGCATAGCCAAAGTATCACGACGTACAGCACGAACTTCGATTGGCACTTGATATGTTGCACCACCAACACGGCGAGATTTAACCTCAACCTTTGGACGTACATTTTCTAATGCTTGCTCTAATACAGCCATAGGATCTTCGTGACCCTTTTCTTTAATACCATCTAAAGCGCCGTACAAGATACCTTCAGCAACTGATTTCTTACCAGAAATCATTACCATGTTCATGAACTTCGCCAATGTTTTACTACCATAAACGGGATCTGGCAAAATATCACGTTTTGGGACTTCTCTTCTTCTTGACATGAGATACTCTCAACAAATACTAAATCCTAACTAAAAGACCCTTTTTAAAGAACATACTTATTCTTTAGGCTTCTTAGCACCATATTTTGAACGACCTTGACGACGTTTTGCAACGCCCTGCGCATCCAAAGCACCACGAACTGTGTGATAACGAACACCTGGAAGATCCTTAACACGACCACCGCGTACTAATACTACGCTATGCTCTTGCAAGTTATGGCCTTCACCACCGATGTAACTCGTCACTTCGAAACCATTCGTTAAACGCACACGGCAAACTTTACGTAAAGCAGAGTTTGGCTTTTTTGGCGTAGCTGTGTAAACCCTAGTACATACACCACGGCGCTGAGGACAGCTTTGCAATGCAGGAACGTCAGATTTTTCAGCTTTGATAGAGCGTGGACGACGCACTAACTGATTTACTGTTACCATTAAAATTCAATCCTATGATTATAAAAATTATACATAAGCCTATCTTGGATATAATTCTCCAAAGAAGCGAGATTTTATAAGACTGTATAGAAAGTGTCAAGTTGCATAAAAATTAACTCGCCCTTTTCTTGCAAAACCCCATAAAGATAAATTATATTTTTTCGCCAATTGAACAGCCCTATCAGTTGGCGCAGACATTGTTACTAAATTTGAAATACCTATTGCAATAGTTTTTTGAACTATTTCAAAACTAGCCCTAGAACTCATTAATATAAAAACATTATCTTTATCAATATCTTTTTGCATCAATGCACCTATCAATTTATCCAATGCAACATGACGACCGACATCTTCTCGAGTTATTAAAATATCACCACTTCTATCACACAAAAATGCAGCATGCGAAGCACCCGTTTGCTGACCATAATTTTGCACAGAATAACTTTGTGATAATGCACTTTGTATATTTTGATAATCCAAAGGAGCAGTATTACTTAATACAGATAAAGTTTTTTCAACCAACGATAAACTCTCAACTCCACAAACACCACAACCGGTTCTAGCACTCATTTTTCTTTGATTACCTTCTAGGCGCTTCATCAAGACCGGCTCTATTTCTATATGCAATTCTATACCAACTGATGTTTCTTTAATCTCCACCGAATAAATCTGGTTCTTAGCATTCACGATTCCTTCCGTGATACTAAATCCATATGCCAAATCAATTAAATCTGTCGGCGTACACATCATCACTAAATGTGGAATACCATTATATATAAACTGTATTGGCTCTTCCGAAATCAGATAATCACTCTTCTCTTCAAAACCTTCATCAGAATAACTAATAACCAAACATTCCTTAATTGCTTTCATAATCTCTATTCATTGGAGGATAAATTATTGACACATTCTATCACTCCATGAAGTAATAGCGCACCCTCTTATTATTATCACAGCCTATATGCCACCTCTCCGCCACAATAAATTTTTCGCCATCCACACAAGGTATTAATTCTTTTTGCTTTACTTCACTATTTTCTATATATCCAATATCCACATCAGAAAAAAACAGCAATCCTGATAAATACAATCCTGCGATGCTTTTCTGATTATTGCTATTTTGCATAGCCAGAAAAATCACTTCATTTTTAATCACAATCTCTTCAAACAAACTATCAGAAAACTCAACCCACCAATTACGCTTTCGCTCATCATTTTTATTTAATGCTATAAGCTCAACTTTATCTTCTGCAATATGTTTTTCGGAAAAATATTGAAACAACATTTCTTTATCAAAGTGTAATTCACCGATAGGAACCCACAAATGATACAGCCTCACTAAACCCGCTACATTATTCTCAAATATTAAGACCAACTCTAAGTGATCATCAATAATTCTAGTTTTCTGCTCTATCAAACCATAATCAATACCTTCTTCTATCAACACAAATTCTCGATTAAAGATTTTGTTATCTAAAGAAAGCATCCAACTCTTATTATTAATAGAAATCACTCCAAAAATCTTCTCAAAATCTATTGCATCAATCCAACCATCAATCTCCAATAGATAATCGATGACTATAGTATTCTCATAGTTATCAGTATCTTTTAACCATAAGCGAATTGTATTGACACCTCCAGAGCAAAACCTTGACAACCGAGCTACTTGATAAAATATCTCTTTATGATCATTCCACAAATACTTAGGCTGAGAACGGACATCACAATCATTCCATTCATACACCCCCTCTTCCTGAAGTATCTCATCCATGTTTTCCAAAAATTCACGACTAGCCTTTAGTAGCTTCTGCCTACTAATCACCGAATCCTGTAGTATTTCAACATCAGAGAAATACTGTCGATTAATAACTAGCATAACGCCCGCAAGCAAATATAATGCAGTCATGATAATTAATACGATAGCTAAAACACTCCCCGAATCCTTTCTCATAGATTTAGCAACCGCACATAGATTTGTCGATCAATCGAAACATCTATTTTTCCACCAGATAACAGCAACTGTACATTTAATAAATTATGATCATCCAACTCAAAATCCACCGTTAAACCTTGAACACTCGGAAAGCGAATAAAGTTCGAGCCATCCATAAAGTTATATATTAAGAAATAAGCACCTTGTTCATAACTCACATAAATTAATAATCGGTTGATTTTGTAATACAGGTGATATCGATCATCATACAAATGCAGATCAACATTTCTAGAAAATTGTGATCCCAAGAAATAATCATCACCCTTTCTTTCATATTCACCCAATAGATAAGTGCGACAATCTGTCACAAGAATAGACCCCGCCCTTGCACCTCTAATATCTTCTGTATTTATAATTTGACCACTTACAACCGACAAAGGCGTTAAATATAGAATTTCCAAAAGATCACTTCCTTCTAAAGTTCGCAATCTATAATTCCCAAGAAATAAATCAGGAAATTGCGTAGCTGCATTTTGCATAGCAATATCATTACTAGATTCAATGATGGATTTATGAATCACAACTCCTCTATTTTTGAATAACAGATCTAAGAAGATATTTTGATCACCCTCTTCGTAAATGAGCCATTCAGGATTTAAGCAATTAGGCGCATAGATGGCTTTCCCTAAAGTTGATCGCAAATACTCAGCGACCTCCACATCATCTTGCGCTAAACCCAACTTAATAATCTCTTGATGCGTATTTCTTGATAAGGCCAACCAAAAAGTCATCAACGTAGATAGCAAAGTCAAGCCAATCGCCATCGACACCAGCAGCTCTAGCAATGTAAACCCGTTGTTTCTCTCCATAGCGAATCACCTTTGTGTCTTGTCAAATTCACTTTCACTCATCAACAAAGATTCCTGAAGCTTTAACATCTCCCGATTATTCATCACTATTTTCGAATGATATTGTTGAGCAACCACTGCAATTCCGACTATAATCGCCAAAGCAATCATTACTTCTACAAGCGTCATTCCTTTGCTATCAGGTATTTTCATCATTTCTAAAAATTACATTACTTAACAAAAATACTTGATTAATTTTATTAATTATTATGACTAGAAAGATTCTTCATATTGATATGGATGCCTTTTTTGCCCAAGTTGAGCAAAGAGATTTTCCTCATTATCGTAATCAGCCTTTGGCCGTCGGCTCTGCAAATGCACGAGGCGTCGTTGCTGCCGCGAGCTATGAAGCCAGAAAATTTGGCGTACACTCTGCAATACCATCTTCAACTGCCAAGAAAAAATGTCCGCAGTTATTATTTGCAGAACCAAGATTTGAAGTATATCGATCAGTATCAAAACAAATTCACAGTATATTTTTAAGATATACAGAACTGATCGAACCTCTTTCCTTAGATGAAGCATATCTAGATATCACCGATAAAATACCTCAACAGCAATATGCTTCAGAGATTGCAAAAGAAATACAACAAGCGATTTACAATGAACTAAATTTAACTGCATCCATTGGCGTTTCTTATAATAAATTTTTAGCAAAAATAGCATCAAATATCCACAAACCCTTTGGCATTACAGTTATTACACCCAATAAAGCCATACAAATTTTAAACCAATTACCCATCGAAAAATTTTATGGTATCGGCACACAAACAGCGAAAAAAATGCATCAACTAGGGATCAAAAATGGATACGACTTAAGCCAGCGCTCATTACCTGAGCTAAGATTACACTTTGGCAAAGCTGGAGAATCCTATTATTTATATGCAAGAGGCATAGACAATAGAGCCGTTGATCCATCACAAGAAACTCGCTCTATCAGTTCAGAAAATACTTTTTCAAAAGACATTATTGATCATAAAGAAATTAAAGCGGAATTAGATGAAATATTATTATCTTTATTAAAGCGCTTACAACGCAGTAATTTTCACGGCAAAACCATCGCGATTAAAATACGTTATTCAGACTTTACATCCATTACTCGAAGCAAAACCTATAGCACCGCAATACCTCATGATTACGAATTCATAGAAAAGTGCTTTTGGGAATTACTCAGCACAACCTCTTCTCGCCCGATTCGCTTAATCGGATTAACCATTCAATCACCTGATTATCATCACGACAAGCAAACACTTTTAGAATTCACATAATAAAAAAAGCCTAGATTTTCTCTAAGCTTTTATCACAAAAATTAAACGACTATTTTTTCAATTGAGCCTGCGCCTTAGCAAAACACTCTTCATTCCAATCTTTTTGGATTAACGACCAATACTTATGCGCACTCTCAATATGATTCTCAGCATATTCTAAATTACCTAGATACAACTGCGCCCAAGCATAAACCTCTAAGCTCCAATCTTGCTCTATTTTATTCCAGTAATTTTTGGCTACCGTATTATCTCCTTCAGACAACATACCTAATTGTAATTGCGCCCAAGCAAAGCTTTTTTCACTCCACTCTTGCTGAATTGACTGCCAATACTCTTTTGCTTTCTCCAAATTCGCACGACTTTTCTCTAGCTTTCCTAGGTTATATTGCGCTTGTGCATAACACCAAGCATCATTCTTTTCTTTGATAGACTTCCAATGCTTTTCAGCTTTTGGCTCATCACCATCATTCATTGCCAAATCAGCCAAATACAATTGCGCCCAAGCATAAGACTCTTCATCCCAATCTTTTTCTATTGTTTCCCAATGACTCGCTGCCTTTTCTGCATTGCCCAAATCTTTTTCTAACTCACCCAAGCTCAATTGCGCCTGCGTATAACAGCTCAATTCCCAATCCTTTTCAATCAATTGCCAATATTGAATTGCTTTTTCAGACTGCTCATTCTCTTCTGCCAAATTACCCAAATACAATTGAGCTAGCGCATAAACTGACAAACCCCATTCTTGCTCGATCATTTCCCACGCAGCCTGAGCTTTCTCATTCTCACTCAATTCCAAATAGGCAGAACCCAATAAAATTTGCTTTCTTGCAATATTAAATAAATGATCTGTTTCCAAAGAATCCAACACGCTAATCGCACTATTAAACTCACCCTCTTCGATTAGCTCTTCAGCATTTTCCAATAATTGATCAACAGCTATATTCACATCATTCCCCTTAAAATTTTTTAATCATTCTACCCAACATCTTTAAATCACCCAATAAAAAGCCCCGAAGATATTATCTTCAGGGCTTTTTAACTAATTCTTTAGTGATTATTGAACAATTAACTCTTCAATTGACACTGGCTTTTCTTCTGCTTTCAACAATGCTTTTTCTCTATTGATATATTCCATAATCGCACTTGTTAAAGGCTTCGTATTATCACCTGAAATCGCTGAAATTTGGAAACATGGACCTTCCCATTTAATCTCTTTCAAGAAAGACGAGATACGCTCTTCACGCTCATCTTCAGGAATTAAATCCAATTTATTCAATACCAACCAACGATCTTTTTTAGCCATTTCTTCATCATAGCGCTCAAGCTCACTCGTAATTACATTAAAGTCAGACACAGGATCTTGTGAGTCACTATAAGGAGACATATCCACCAAATGCAACATGATTGAAGTACGAGATAAGTGACGTAAGAACTTGTGTCCTAAACCCGCACCTTCAGCAGCACCCTCGATCAAACCAGGAATATCAGCCATTACAAAGCTGTCCAATGGTCCAACACTCACAACACCCAAGTTAGGATGCAAAGTCGTAAATGGATAATCTGCAACTTTTGGACGAGCAGCTGAAACTGCACGAATCAAAGTAGATTTACCAGCATTTGGAAGACCTAATAAACCAACATCCGCCAATACTTTTAACTCTAAACGCAAACGACGCTCTTCACCTGGAGTACCCGGTTTAGTTTGTCTTGGTGCTCTATTGGTTGATGATTTAAATCTTGTATTGCCCAAACCATGGAAACCACCTTGAGCAACTTTTGCCATTTGACCATCAGTTGTCAAATCGCAAATAAATTCATTTGTGTCCGCATCATGCACTTGAGTACCCAATGGAACAACTAAAACCAAATCTTCTCCCGCTGCACCAGTACAGTTAGCACCACGACCATTTTCACCACGTTGCGCTTTAAACTTTTTCGCAAAACGGAAATCAACCAAGGTATTTACAGTATCAGATGCTTGTAGAAAAATACTACCGCCATCACCGCCATCACCACCATCAGGTCCACCAAAAGGTATGAACTTCTCGCGACGAAAACTTAAACACCCATCACCACCATTACCAGCTTCAACCGTAATGATCACCTCATCAACGAATTTCATTTGCCCTCCTTGAACTGACAGCAATAAAAACAATAAAAGCCCCAATAAAAGGGGCTTTTAACACAACTAAAATTTATTAAGCAACTGGTTGGATGCTGATAAATTTACGATTTTGTTGTCCCTTAACTTCAAAAACAACATGACCATCTACTTTAGCAAATAAAGTGTGATCTTTACCTAAACCAACGTTAGTACCTGCATGAAAACGAGTACCACGTTGACGAACGATGATAGAACCAGCTGGAACTAATTCACCGCCAAAACGCTTAACACCTAAGCGTTTACTTTCCGAATCGCGACCGTTACGGCTCGAGCCGACGCCTTTCTTCTGTGCCATGTTTAAATCCTCTTATACGTCTAGGAATCTCGCAATTATGCAGAGATGCTAGAAATTTTAACTTCAGTAAAGTGTTGACGATGTCCTTGGTGCTTGCGAGAGTGCTTACGACGACGGAACTTAATGATTTCAATCTTACGTCCACGGCCTTGTTTTAACACTTCAGCAACTACTTTAGCATTTGCAACAACTGGTGTACCTACAGTTGTAGAACCATCTTTACCTACCAATAATACTTCTGCAAATTCTACATTAGAACCTTCAGCAGCGCCTTCAATTTTTTCGATGCGAAGGATTTGACCTTCCGCTACGCGGTACTGTTTACCGCCTGTTTTGATTACAGCATACATTTGTAATGCTCCAGATAGTTGAGTAAATCTAAATTCTTTTGCCATTATTCTTCTTGCTAATTATTATCACCAAGAAATAACAGTCCATAAAAAGGACGTAATTGTATAAAAAAAAATGGTTTGCGTCAAGATTAAGCAGATTTTTTCTTAACCTTTTTCCGCATATCGATTTGTTATATCTTGGCAATTGTAACAAAACCCAATAATTTTTTTAAACTAATCCTGTATAAAAACTTTCCTGTCGTAAACTTATTGATATTTTAAAAGATTTCTCATCATAATTTTTGTAGGATAGTAGTGGTAAACAGCATCATCAATTCCAAATTTTTACAATAATTAAATTCAAAAGGAAAATACAATGAATGATAAAGAATATGACGTTGTCATCGTTACAAAAGAAGAAATCCCAAACCCTGAATCCAATCAAAAATACCGCTCACTCAATGAAGCAATCAATCACGACTATGATTTTACAATTTCAGAAGTGTGTGCAAAGGCTTGGGCAAGAGTATCAGGTAATAAGCTGCCTATCTTTATAGCTGTCCTACTCGCTGTTGTTTTAAGCTTTGTCGTATCATTCATTGGCTCTTTAATTGTTTCGGTCTTAGGCTTTATACCATTCCTTGAATGGGCAGTTGAAGTATTGATCAGCGGTATCAGCGCTATGTTTGCAGTTGGTGTCATATTAGTTGTGTTAAAACTATTTAATAATGAATCCGTTAATGCTACGAATGATTTCTTTAATTTTTCTAAATTTTGGTTGCCGATCTTAATTCTTAGCATCGTCATGACCATTTTAGTCACGATAGGTTTTATCTTATTAGTTATTCCTGGCATCTACTTATTAGTGAGTTATTCTCTCGCATATTGGATTTTAACCATTCATCCTAATGAGTCTTTTTGGGATATTTTGGAAGCATCTCGTAAAATTGTGTCACGCCATTGGTTTAAATTTTTCATTTTAAACCTTGTGATCGGACTTATTTTGATGATTTCAGCCATTCCTTTTGGTATCGGCTTAATTTGGACGCTACCTTTATGTAACTTTATGTACGCAATTATTTTTACCAGTATTTTTGAAAAATAATTTCAAGCAATAAAAAAGCCGACTTTAATATTGAAGTCGGCTTTTTTAATACAGAATCTTAATCTTTTAACATTGGGAAGCCTAATGCTTCACGGCTTTCATAGTATGCCTCAGCAACTAACTTAGCCAATTCACGCACACGTAAAATATAAGATTGACGCTCTGTTACAGAGATTGCTTTGCGCGCATCCAACAAGTTAAATGTATGAGATGCTTTTAATACCATTTCATATGCAGGCAATGCCAACTTAGCTTCAATTAAACATTTTGCTTCTTTTTCATAGAAATTGAATTGTTGTAATAAAAACTCAACATCAGCATGTTCAAAGTTAAATGTTGATTGCTCAACTTCATTTTGATGGAAAACATCTCCATAAGTGATCGTACCAAATGGACCTTCTGACCAAACTAAATCATAAACGCTTTCAACGTCTTGCAAATACATCGCTAAACGTTCTAAACCATAAGTGATTTCACCCATTACCGGTTTACACTCTAATCCACCCACTTGCTGAAAGTATGTGAACTGAGTCACTTCCATGCCATTCAACCAAACCTCCCAGCCTAAGCCCCAAGCACCTAAAGTTGGTGATTCCCAGTTATCTTCCACAAAGCGAACATCATGAACTTTAGTATTAATGCCTAATACATTTAAAGATTCTAAATATAACTCTTGGAAATTTTCAGGAGAAGGTTTGATCACCACTTGGAACTGATAATAGTGTTGCAAGCGGTTTGGATTTTCGCCATAACGACCATCCGTAGGACGACGTGAAGGCTGAACATAAGCAGATGCCCAAGGCTCAGGACCTAATGAACGCAAAAATGTCGCCGAGTGAAATGTACCTGCGCCAACTTCCATATCATAGGGTTGCAACAAAACACATCCTTGCTCTGCCCAGAATGTTTGTAACTTCAGAATAATTTCTTGGAATGTTAATACTTTTGACATGATTTCATCTTACCTTTAAAAATTTGCGACATTATAGCGAGTTCATCGTGACTTAATCACTTTTTTTAAATAATGACAACTGTGTTTCTCTAATTTCATCCTGAAAATTCTTTTCTGCCTCATCGCCTTCAAATCGCCTAATCGCCATTGCACTATTTTCTCTAAAACGCAATTCACTTTGAGGCACAGGAATTTCAATATTATTCGACCTTAATGCTGTATCAATCGCCCACATATAAGCAGCATGAACGGCATTTGGTCGCTTAACTGCCCTTGCCGTTAGCCAAACTACCAATTCAAATTCATAATAGTAATCACCGAAGCGATTGAGCCAAACAGCAGGATTTCGTCCAGGAATACCTTTCAGTGTATGCGGTACTTCTTCCGCAGCTTTCAGTACTGCTTCGCGCACTAAATCTTTATCAACGCCGTAAGCAACTTTAAACGGATAACGGATTCTTCTATGCGGCTCAGATAATGTCCAGTTCAACATTTTCGTATTGATCAGCTCTGAGTTTGGAATCACTATTTCGATATTGTCATTATCAGCAATAATCGTTGCACGCACGTTGATTGCTCGAACTTCACCTCGCAAATTACGCTCTTGTAATTCAATAAAATCGCCCACTTTTAAAGATCGTTCAAAAAGAATAATTAATCCAGAAACGAAGTTACTCAAAATAGACTGCAACCCAAAACCTAAACCAATTGCTAAAGCACCGGCTACCAAGGCAAAGTTAGTAAAATCTATCCCTATAATGGTTAAACCACCCAAAAAGCCGATAGAAATAATAGAATAATACGTTAGTCGCCCTGTTAAATAATAAGCAGGTAGTTTTTCACCACCGTTACGGTTCCCCACTCGAACCAATAATTTATTGATCCAAAATGCAGCCCACCAAGTCACAAATACAAATAATACAAATCTCACTAAACCACTTGCCGTAACAGGCGTATCACCTACTTTAAATAAAGAGGTTGAAGTAGAATTTTTAATCCAGCGCCAGCTATCACTTAAAAATAAGCGCACTTTATAATAAGTATTTCGCCAACCACCACTAAACTCTAAGACTTTCTCTTTTGTTAATTTTGAAATGTATTCACTGTCATCAATTAATACATTTAAACGTTGGAGATTAATCGATGTATCTTGAATCAGATTAGAGCGATCTTGAATAATGTTACGCAAAAATAGCGATTGTTCACCTTCTGTTGGCGTTTCTGCTAATAATTCAGTTGAACGTATTCTTTCTATCTCATTTTGCTCTGTGCGACCAATTGCTTTTGCTTTTAACTCTGCAAGCTCAACATCATATTTTCGAACATTTTTCAAAGCTAGTTCGTTATCAGCACTTGGCTCGTGAAGTAATTGTAATAAATTTACCTGTATTTTATAAAATACGATCTGTGCTTGCGCCATCGCTAAATGCACTTGTGTATTGAGCACGCGTAATTCTCTATAACGTGCAACAGCCGCATCTTCTTTAGTTTGTGTAGAATCTAATGATGCAACGAATTGTTGCTCTCTTAATAGCTTAGTCGTGATCTCTTGAACACGCTGTTCTGCTTGAGCGATCAATTCTTTTAAAGACTGTATCTCTTCTTCTGAAGTCGACAATGTATTAACCGCAACGCCGATCACAACCTTAGTGTCATCCAATCTCAAATTAATGTTGGATAACTCATCTTTCATAGATTTATTGCGTTCATCAATCAATACAAGCTCAGTTTGCAATAAAATAATCTGTAAACCTTCACCAAACTTATGGCTATCGGTATGCGTCATATCCAAATAACGAGCCAGATTAGTATTTAATTGGCGATCTAAAATCTTTAATTGCTTTTCATACTCGCTAATTTCTAATTTAATGCGTTGAGCATTGCCGTTCAATTCTCGTTCTTGATGGGTTAAATCGATGAGTTGTTTCAGTGTATAAGATTCGGCGATGGCTAATTTAGCAACAGAAGGTTTAGTGCCTTTTTTATTAGAGAGTGTTTCATATGCCAATAAGTTGGCGGAGATTTGATTAACTGTGACTTGATATTTCTTTTGTTCATCGATGGGCAAATTACTAAGTTGCTCATTCAATCTGTCTAAGAAAGTTTGAATCCCTGTTTTTAAATCTTCATCTTTTTTAGTAGAAAAGTAATTCCACCAAGTGGCTGACAATTTTAATGGATCTGGCAAATCAGGCGCTTTAGTATCATTCTTCTTTCCACCCAATCCATCAGATAAGATCGTATTTATAGGAAGCGCTTGTCCGATCGCGACATTAGCTATTTGTAAACTGATTACAAAGAGTGCAAATGCAATTACAGCACCTATCTTTTTTTTCACCCATCCACCTTATATTCCAGAATTTAGTCTTATCTCGTTATTATCGCATTCAATGCTTTTTCTGACGCAAAAGACAAAGAGCTAGTATTATATACTTCATTTGAGTAAAATTGCAGTGTTTAACGCGGTTATTAATGTGTAAAAATATCGGGGACTATTGTGGCTAAAAGCAAAACTACTGATGAATCGATTGAAAGCAAGTTGAATACAATTGATAGCATCATCCAACAATTAGAGTCAGGTGAACTCTCTCTTGAACAATCTCTAGCGATATTCACTGATGGTACAAAGCTAATCCATGATTGTCGTAATATTTTAGACCAAACCGCTAAAAAAATTGAAAATGTCTCCAAATCTGTTGCACCTGATGCTTTAGATGATGATATTCCATTTTAAAGCCCATATTGATTTTTTAGGTGAAAATAATGTTTCAATTTAGAGAAGAATTCGAGTGCTACTTAGCTAAAAACTTAGACCAATTAGTGACTGTGCCTTTACTGAAAGAAGCTATGTCATATAGCGCATTAGATGGTGGAAAGCGCATTCGACCTCTCCTAGCATTTGCAGGTGGCCAATTAAGTGGCGCATCCAATCAATCTTTATTACCGATCGCAGCAGCCATCGAAATGATTCATTGCTATTCATTGGTACATGATGATTTACCTGCGATGGATAATGATGATTTCCGCCGTGGCAAACCAAGCAATCATAAAGCATATGATGAAGCCACTGCTATTTTGGTTGGTGATGCATTACTGACAGAAGCATTCTCATTATTGTCACACGATAATAATTTTTCAGCTGAAACCAAAATTAAACTCATTCAAATTTTAAGTAAAGCAGCTGGTGCAAAAGGCATGATCAAAGGGCAATTCCTAGATATGCAAGCTGAGCAAAAGCCAATTACGTTAGAAGAATTGCAAGAAATCCATAACAACAAAACAGGTGCATTGATTCAAGCGAGCGTTTTAATGGGTTATTTGGCAGGTGATAATATCTCAGAAGAATCTTTGGAAGCATTAGCAGTATTTTCACAAAAAGTGGGATTAATGTTCCAAATTCAAGATGATATTTTGGATGCTACGAGCTCCTCTGAAGTTTTAGGTAAAAGTGCAGGCAAAGATGCAGAGCAAGAAAAAGCGACCTATGTTAATTTGCTAGGCATAGAAACAGCACAAGAATATATGCAAAAACTCAATGCTGAAGCATTATCTTTATTAGCACCGTTTCAAACTAATGCTGATTCTTTAAAAGCATTAACCCTTTATGTGATCGAAAGGCAGAATTAAACAATGTCACTTCTTAACCAGATTCAAACTCCGCAAGATCTTAAACGATTATCCCTACATGAATTACAACAACTGACCAATGAATTGCGTCAATTTTTGATTAATAGTGTTTTAGAAAGTGGTGGGCATTTTGCATCAGGCTTAGGAGTGATCGAGTTAACTGTTGCATTACATTATGTCTTTGATGCGCCTGATGATGCGATTATTTGGGATGTTGGGCATCAAGCTTATCCACATAAAATATTAACGGGCAGAAAAGATCAATTACATACAATTCGTCAAAAAGATGGGCTAAAACCATTTCCATGCCCTAAAGAAAGCAAATTTGATGCATTTACTGTAGGCCATTCTTCAACGTCTATTAGCGCAGCGCTGGGCATGAGTATCGCCAATGATTTGTTGCGTGCACACAATCATGCTGTTGCAGTCATCGGCGATGGAGCTTTAACAGCTGGGATGGCATTCGAAGCCTTAAATCATGCAGGTGCGATTAAAGCAGACATGCTAGTAATTTTGAATGATAACAATATGTCCATCTCACCAAATGTTGGCGCGCTCAGCAATATGGTGACAAAAACATTATCTAACCCTGTATTGCAATCCTTGCGCTCAGAAGGTAAACGCTTTATCGAAAAGCTCCCTTTGCCTCATGCATTAGAGCTCGCAAAACGTACAGAAGAACAAATCAAAAATATGGTTGCAGGCGATGGTGGATTATTTGAATCGTTAGACTTTCAATATTTTGGTCCTGTCGATGGTCATGATTTACCATCACTCATCAAAATATTACAAAATTTAAAACAAAAACGTGGCCCTAAACTATTACACCTCATTACCCAAAAAGGTAAAGGCTACAACCAAGCAGAATTAGCACCGATTAAGTTCCATGCTGTTTCTGCTGCGACAACAGAAAAGCCAGTAGAAACCAAAAAGCCTGCAAAAACTTATACACAAGTTTTTTCACAATGGATTTGTGATGTCGCTGAAAAAGATCAAAAAATTGTCGCAGTAACACCTGCAATGCGCGAAGGCTCAGGTTTAGTTGAATTTGATAAACGATTCCCTAAAAGATTCTTTGATGTTGCAATTGCAGAGCAACATGCATTAACCATTGCAGCAGGAATGGTTATGAAAGGTTTAAAACCTATCGTTGCGATTTATTCCACATTCTTACAACGCGCTTATGATCAATTGATCCATGATGTTGCATTACAAGATTTACCAATCGTGTTTGCAATTGATCGTGCTGGCGTTGTTGGTCCTGATGGCCCAACTCATATTGGTGCTTTTGATTTAGCTTATCTTCGCATTGTGCCTAACATGGTCATCATGGCACCTTCTGATGAAAACGAACAATATCATATGCTTGATTTAGCATTAACTGTTCCTCATCCAACCGCTGTTCGTTATCCGCGTGGCGCAGGTGAAGGTGTAGCAATTAGTGAATCATTAGATTTAGAATTTGGTAAAGCTAAAATCATTCAACAAGGTAAAGAGATCGTTATATTTGCAGTCGGAACTATGTTGCATATAGCCAAAAAAGCAGCAGATGAATTGAAGGCAACATTAGTTGATCTACGTTTTGTAAAACCATTGGATGCTGAATTAATCATTGCAGAAGCTAAAAAACATTCAATCATCATCACGATTGAAGATGGTGTTGTTACAGGTGGTGTAGGTACCGCAATACAAGAATTATTATCTCAAAATTTTATCTTCAAACCTTTTAAAGCATTCGGTTTACCTGATGCCTTCTTAGAGCATGGTGAACGCCACGAAGTGTTAGCGATGGCTGGATTGGAAAGCAATCAATTTTTAGCGGATGTCATCGCATTCCAATCAGCAGTTACATCTCAATAAATTAGACGTATTCCGATGCGGCATGAGCTGATGACCATGCCCATTGGAAGTTAAATCCACCTAATTGCCCTGATACATCCAAAACTTCACCAACAAAAAATAGTCCTTTTTGTTTTTGGCTTTCCATCGTTTTAGATGAAATCTCTGTCGTATCAACACCACCCAATGTTACTTCTGCTGTACGATAGCCTTCCGTGCCTGCTGGTCTTACTTCAAAACTATGAATAGACGAAGCAACACTCAAGAGTTTTTCATCACTCCATTGCCCTATCATAACTTCAGCAAAATCTTGCCAAAGCATTTGTTGTAACTCTAGCACTAAATTCTTAGGTAAATATTCCGCTAGCAATGTGCGCAATAAAATCTTCGGATGACTATTTTTACGAGACTTAAATATTTGTGCGAGTTCTTCACTTGGTAGTAAATCAATTGAAAAAGCCTGCCCTGTTTGCCAATAATTTGATAACTGCAATGCACTTGGCCCACTTAATCCCCGATGAGTAAACAACAATGCTTCAGTAAAACTCTGCTGATCATTAGACAATGTCGCTTCTATCGCATTACCACTTAGCCGAACAGTCATCTCTTTCATAGCATCAGTGAAAGTAAATGGAACTAACCCTGCTCTTGTCGGATAAACTTTATGACCAAAGTTTTTTGCAATTTCATAACCAATACCTGAACCACCCAATGTAGGAATGGATAATCCTCCCGTTGCAACAACAACAGATTGCCCATTAAATGTGCCTGTTGAACTTTTTACATTGAATCGCCCATTAGGCAATGCATCTACAGCGGTCACTTCGCAATGTGTTTGAATCGTCACATTATTAGTTAATTCACACTCTTCAACGAGCATTGCCAAGATTTGCTTAGAGCCATACAAGGTAAACAATTGCCCATGTTTGCGCTCTTCATATTCAATGCCGTGCTTATTAACCAAACTGAAAAAATCCCAGTTTGTATAGCGTTTCAAAGCAGAAATGGTAAATGCTGAATTATGTGTTACATAATTATTTTCATCCACATACAAATTCGTAAAATTGCATTTACCACCGCCAGACATCAGTATTTTTTTGCCAATTTTATTGGCTTTCTCTAAAACTAAAACTTTACGACCGCGCTGCCCTGCCATATATGCCAACATTAAACCCGATGCACCTGCACCAATCACAATGACATCATATTGTTTAACCGACATACTTTATTCCAACCTAGGCAACTAAAACATGGAATTATAAGAGATTTTAGAGCTTTGTGCGAAAGCAATAAAAAAGCCAATTCAAAATTGGCTTTTATTTTTATCAAAACTATCTATTTACATTAATTCTTAATATATTTATCTCTAATTTTTTTAACCTCTTCTGCTGTAACAGAAGGTGCTTGATTTCCCCACTGGCTTCTAATGAAGGTAGAGATATCAGCTACATCTTGATCTGAAAATTTATCTGCAAAATTTTTCATAGAAGCACGTTTTGCATTTTCATTTACTGAATAGCCACCGATTTTGTAGACACCTTTAAGTTAGATACAATAACTAATTAATGAGGTGATTATATGAGTAGT
>CANRJJ010000039.1 GCA_947630895.1 uncultured Wohlfahrtiimonas sp.
TAATTTTGTTTGGCGATAATATTATACCGCTCGCTATTTTTTATTTTGAATTCAAATGTTCAACAGCCCCTAATAATACTTTGCTGTTGAATAAAATATTCTATCCCCTCTTCTATTCTATCCTCTGCTATTTCAATTAATCCCATAGATAATGAAACATCTAATATTTTGATAAAGTTCGCATATGCAGGTAATTCACTATACATATAAAGCTCGTCAGGATATGGTATCGTTATCTCATTAGGATAATTTGTATAAATATCTATATATCGTTGAATCAATTTAAAATTACTAGTGTAATTCCCTTGTATTTGCGTTTTTTGATCCAATGTCTGTTGAATACAATCTGAATTCAAATAATATCGGCAAGCTAAATGCTTGTTATAAGAAACTAAATCATCATTCCACTTAATTTTCTGAAGATCTTTCAGCTCAATATCAAGCCCATCAACTATTTCTCCCATCTCTTCTCTAGAGAGCATATTGACTCGCCTTTCTAATATCAAATATAGCTGATGATATCTTTGCTCAAACCCCATTCGAGCTAGCTCATAATAATTATTATCATCCAATGTTGCACCCAACAGAGCAATAAAACGATTATTATTTAAAAGATTAGGATTTAGTGGTTCTGAGGCTGATAAACCAAGTTCAGGTAAAGTCTCAACTAAAGTGATATCAATAATTTCATTACCATTTTCTAAATTAGTTTCAGTAAAAGATAATGAACAAAATCCTGAAACAAATAGTACTGCATAAATAATAGTCTTTTTCATATTTTATATTTTTATAAACAATTAATTAGAGATTTATAGTGAGCAAAATTATACCTCAATAACCGTGCCAACCATTGCAAAATGTGAAAAAAGTAGTTGCATAAATAAAATCTAAGTGTACTATCTTGATAGTACAGTATTAAGGTGAATCTAAAAAAGGAATATTATGCAACCTCAATCTCAACGTTTAAAAATCGCAATACAAAAATCCGGTCGCTTAAGCCAAGAATCAGAAGCACTTCTCAAACAATGTGGTCTGAAAATGATCATCCAAAAAGATAAATTAATTGTGCATGTAGAAAATATGCCGATTGATATTTTACGTGTACGTGATGACGATATTCCAGGATTAGTATTTGATGGCGTTGTGGATGTAGGTATCATCGGTCAAAACGTTTTAGAAGAAGAGAGCCTAAGCCGTGAAGGTAAAATGGACAATGACTACATCACATTAAAAGAATTACCATTTGGTGGCTGTCGTTTATCACTCGCATTACCAAAAGAAACAGCATACGACTCAGTACAATCATTGAAAGATAAACGTATTGCGACATCTTACCCATATTTATTGAAACGTTTCTTAGATGAAAAAGGTGTACCTTTCAAATCATCCATGCTCACAGGTTCAGTAGAAGTTGCACCTCGTGCAGGTTTATCTGATGCAATTTGTGACTTAGTATCAACAGGCGCAACATTAGAAGCAAACGGTTTACGCGAAGTGGATGTGATCTATCGCTCAAAAGCTGTAATCATTCAAGCAACCAACGTCACTGATGATTCAAAACAAGCATTAATCAATAAATTAATGGCACGTATCCAGGGTGTTACACAAGCCATTGAATCGAAATACATCATGCTACATGCACCGAAAGATCGCTTAGAAGAAATCTGCGAATTGCTACCTGGCTCAGAAACACCAACAGTTTTACCGTTAGGCAATGATAAAACTCGTGTTGCGCTACACATGGTGAGCTCAGAATCTTTATTCTGGGAAACGATGGAAGCTTTAAAAGCCAAGGGTGCTAGCTCAATTTTAGTGTTACCAATTGAAAAAATGATGGAGTAATTAATGCGTACTGTAGTTTGGAATCAATTAACTAACGAAGAACAATCAGCGGTTTTACAACGCCCTGTGCAAATGAGCGCACAAAGTTTAGAAGAGCGTGTTGCGGCAATTGGTGATGCTATTCAAAAAGAAGGCGATGCTGCATTATTACGTTTCACAGAGCAATTTGATAAAACTGTTTTAACAGATGTTGTTTTACCACAATCAGCGTTTAAACAAGCGGAAGAGAATTTATCTGAAGAGTTCAAACAAGCATTGAAAAATGCTTATGACAATATCTATAAATTCCACGTTGCTCAAAAAGCTCAACCTGTAACCGTAGAAACACAAAAAGGTGTGTTGTGTGAAGTATTAACTCGCCCGATTGAAAAAGTTGGCTTATACATTCCTGGTGGCACCGCTCCTTTATTTTCAACAGTATTAATGCTCGCAATTCCTGCAAAAATCGCAGGTTGCAAACGCATCGTATTGGCTTCTCCGCCAACGATTGCAAATGAAATTGTTTATGCTGCACAACTATGTGGCATCGACACGATTTACACAATCGGTGGTGCACAAGCAGTATTTGCGCTTGGCTTAGGCACAGAAAAAGTCGAAAAAGTAGATAAAATCTTTGGCCCAGGCAATAGCTATGTCACAGAAGCAAAACGCCAAGTAAGCCAAATGGCAAATGGCGCAGCGATTGATATGCCAGCTGGCCCTTCTGAAGTTTTAGTGATTGCTGATGGCGATGCGAATCCTGATTTTGTGGCTTCTGATTTATTATCTCAAGCAGAACACGGCGTAGATTCACAAGTGATTTTAGTGACAACATCTAATGAGCTTGCAGATAAAGTGAATGATGCGCTCGATTACTGGTTGGCAAGATTATCCCGCAAAGAAACAGCCTTGGAATCTTTGAAAAACAGTACAACAATCGTTGTGGGCTCATTAGAAGAAGCCGTCAAAGTCAGTAACTTGTACGCACCTGAGCACTTAATCATTCAAACTGATAATGCGCGCAGTTTATTGGATAGCATCGAACATGCTGGCTCAGTATTCTTAGGCAAGTATTCAGCAGAATCAATGGGCGACTATGCTTCAGGTACTAATCACGTTTTACCAACTTATGGTTATGCTAAAACAGTTTCAAGCTTAGGTTTGGCTGATTTCAGTAAACGTATGACGGTGCAAGAAGTGTCTAAAGAAGGCATGAAAAACTTAGGGCCAATCGTATCTTTATTGGCAGAAAAAGAGTTGTTGGATGCGCACAAATTGGCTGTTGATCTTCGTATCCAAAGCATTCAAGGAGAGTCATAGAATGTCTATGGTCGATAAAGAAAAGCGTTCCATTCAAAACTTGGTGCCCTACTCTGTAGCTCCGCGTGACAATGATCCCTCTACCATTTATTTGGATGCGAATGAAAATCCGTATCCAAGAGAATATCGATTAACCAATAAATACTTTAATCGTTACCCTGAACCGCAACCAAGAGCTTTATTAGAAAGCTATGCTGCTTTTGCAGGCGTAAAACTTGAAAATTTACTGGTTTCATTGGGTGGTGACGAAGCAATTAAGTTAATCATTGAAGCGTTTTGTAACCAAGGCGAAGATGCGATTTTATTTTCACCGCCAACGTTTGGTATGTACGCGATTGACTCTCAAGTTGTGGGCGCACAAGTTTTAGAAGCACCCTTAACAGAAGACTTCCAATTGGATGTTCCTGCGGTTATCGAAGCTTCTAAAAATGCTAAAGTCATTTTTATCTGCTCGCCTAATAATCCTACGGGCAACTTGATGAAAGTTGAAGACATTGAAGCGGTATTAACTTCTGCAAATCCTAATGCGATTGTTGTATTAGATGAAGCATACATCGAGTTTTCAGACAGAGAAAGCTTTGCGACTCGTTTGGCTGAGTTCCCAAATTTAGCGATCATTCGTACATTATCTAAAGCATTTGGTGTAGCAGGTATTCGCTGTGGTTTTACGATTGCTAATGCTGAATTAATCACAACATTACAAAAAGTGATCGCACCTTACCCGATTCCATTGCCTGTGCTTGAAATAGCTGAACAAGCCATTGATAAAGATGGCATCGAATACATGAAAACAGCGGTTAAACAGATTAACCAAAACAAAGCGATATTCATTGAAGAATTGGCTCAGCTATCATTTGTACAAAAAATTTATCCAAGTGATGCTAATTTTGTTTTAATCGAAATGCAAGATGCTGGAAAAGTGCATGAATACTTAAAAGCCCAACACATTTATGTGAAAAAGCAATCGGGCAAATTTGCAAATACGCTGCGCATCAGTATCGGTACAGAATCTGAGATAAAGCGTGTCATTCAAGTATTAAAAGAATATATTTAATCCTTATTTAAATTTTACGGAAGTTGTTATGCAAAATATTTTATTCATTGATAGAGACGGAACGCTGATTGATGAACCAAAAACAGATTTTCAAATCGATTCATTAGAAAAATTAATCTTTGAACCAAAAGTAATACCAGCATTATTGGCATTAAAAAATGCAGGCTATCGCTTTGTTTTAGTGAGCAATCAAGATGGCTTAGGCACTGAATCTTATCCTCAAGCTGACTTTGACTTACCACACAATAAAATGATGGAGCATTTTGAATTACAAGGCATCACTTTTGATGATGTTTTGATCTGCCCTCACTTTACTGAAGATAATTGTGATTGCCGTAAGCCAAAATTAGGTTTAGTTCAGCATTACTTAGATAAAAAATTATTTAATCCTGACAATAGCTATGTGATTGGTGATCGTGAAACTGATGTGGTTTTAGCACAAAACATGGGCATTCCATCATTACAATACAGCCGTGACAACTTAGACTGGCCATTGATCGTTGAAAAATTAATTTCAACACAAAAAACAATCGCATATGCACCTCGCACTGGTTTTATTGAGCGAAATACCAATGAAACAAAAATCAAAGTTTCAGTATTTTTAGATGAAACAGGTCACAACACAATCGATACTGGCTTGCCATTCTTTGACCATATGCTGGATCAAATCGCAACACACGGTGGTTTCCGCTTAGAAGTATCAGTAAAAGGTGACATTGAAATTGATGATCATCACACAGTAGAAGATACAGCAATTGCATTAGGTGAAGCATTGCGCCAAGCCTTGGGCGATAAACGTGGCATTGCTCGTTTTGGCTTTGTATTGCCGATGGATGAGTGCAAAGCATCTTGTACTTTAGATTTATCAGGTCGCCCACATTTAGAATTTAATGCTAAATTTAATCGCGATATGATCGGTACTTTCAGCACAGAAATGGTGGAACACTTCTTCAAATCATTAACGTATTCATTGCGCTGCACGCTTCACTTAAAAGTAAAAGGCAAAAATACACACCACAAAATTGAATCTTTATTTAAAGTATTTGGCCGCACGTTGCGCCAAGCCGTTAAAGTTGAAGGTACTGAATTACCAAGTTCTAAAGGTTTACTATGATCATTATCCCTGCATTAGATTTAATCAATGGCCAAGTTGTGCGATTACAGCAAGGCGATTATGGCAAACAAACAACATTTACAGCCTCTCCCGTTGATCAATTTGAAGAATATGTTTCAGAAGGTGCAGAATATCTACATTTAGTAGATTTAGATGGTGCAAAAGATCCTGCAAAACGCCAATTGGCAATCATTAAAAAAATTGTTGAAACAGTGAATACACCAATTCAAGTGGGTGGTGGTATTCGTACAATTGAAGATGTTAAAAACCTTTTAAACATTGGTGTAAAACGTATCGTCATCAGCTCTACTGCAATCAAGAATCCTGCAGAAGTGAAAGCATGGTTTACAGAGTTTGGTGCAGATAAATTTGTTTTGGCTTTGGATGTTCGCATCGAAAATGGTAAAAAATTAATCGCGATTAATGGCTGGATTGAAACCACTGATCAAACGATTGAAGATGTCATCGCAAGCTATCAAAAAGTTGGCTTAAAGCATGTTTTATGCACAGATATCTCAAAAGATGGCATGTTACAAGGTTCAAATGTAGAGCTATACAGAACGCTTTCTCGCAACTATCCTGAAATTCAGTTCCAAGCTTCAGGTGGAATTGGCAGCTTAGAAGATATCGAAGCGTTGAAATCTTCAGGCGTTTACGGCGTAATCGTTGGCCGTGCGTTGTTAGAAAAGAAATTTACTGCCAAGGAGGCAATCGAATGCTTGCAAAAATAGTTGCGTGCTTAGATGTAAAAGATGGTGTTGTGGTTAAAGGCACTCAATTTAAAAACCATGAAATCATGGGTGACATCGTTGATTTAGCCAAACGCTACAATGATGAAGGCGCTGATGAAATTGTTATTTATGACATCACAGCTTCTACAAAAAATAGCTTAGTGGATAAATCTTGGATTCAAAAAGTCGCTGATGTTATTGATGTGCCTTTATGCGTGGCTGGCGGAATTCGTTCAATCGAAGATGCTCAAATCGTATTTGATAATGGTGCACAAAAAATCTCCATCAACTCCCCTGCTTTAGCTGATCCTGATTTAATCAATCAATTAGTAGAAGAGTTTGGCACAGAAAAAATCGTTGTGGGCATCGATTCTTATTTTGATGAAAACTTAAATGATTATTTCGTTTATGCACTCACAGGAGATCCTGACAAAACGATTTCAACTCACAGACGTACAGAAGATTGGATTCGTGAAATTGAAGAACGTGGTGCGGGTGAAATCGTATTAAACATGATGAACCAAGATGGCGTCCGTAAAGGTTATGATTTAGTTCAATTGAAAAAAATGAGTGAACTCACATCGTTACCAATCGTTGCTTCAGGTGGTGCAGGTGCACCAGAACATTTCCTAGAAGCTTACACAATTGGCAATGCACAAGGCACTTTGGGCGCATCTGCATTCCATAAGCAAATCGTGCACATTGGTGAGTTAAAACAATTTTTAAAAGAAAACAATATCGAGGTAATCAATGGCTAATGAAATTTCAGCATTGATCGAGCGCATCGATTGGGCAAAAGTGGATGGCCAATTGCCTGTCATCGTTCAAAACTATCAAACAGCAGAAGTGCTAATGTTTGGTGTGATGACACAAGAAGCATTGGAAAAAACATTGGCTGAAAAAGTCGTAACTTTTTTCTCACGCACTAAAAACCGTTTATGGACGAAAGGTGAAACATCTGGTGATTTCCTAAAAGTCATGGATTACGCGATAGACTGTGATTCAGATACTTTATTGATCACAGCAATCCCGATTGGCAACACCTGTCATTTAGGCAATAAAAGCTGTTTTAATGATATTTCTAGCAATTTGCCTTGGGTTTTCTTTAGCCATTTAGAAGAGATGCTAGAAGAGCGTAAAACTGCTGATCCTGCAAAATCTTATACTGCTTCTCTATATGCTGCTGGTACAAAGCGCATGGCGCAAAAAGTGGGTGAAGAAGGCGTTGAAGTGGCATTAGCAGCAATGGCTCGTGATAAAGAAGAATTGCTCAATGAAACAGCAGATCTTTTGTATCACACAACAATTTTGTTGAAAGATCAGGATTTATCTTGGGAACAAGTGATTGATGTTTTGAAAGAGCGTCATAATAAATAGTTTTAAATTCTAAGATATAAAAAAAACCGCTGAAATCAGCGGTTTTTTTTATTAAATGTTCCTTAGTTTTAGATATTACTGTCGCAGTGACTGCACATCTTCTGCGGTAACTTCTCCACTTAAACCACCCCATTCTCGTCTCAAGAAATTCACAAGTTCAGCAATTTCTGCATCATTTAATTCATCTGCAAATGCTGGCATTGCTTGTAAACGCTCATCGTTAGGGAAAGTTTGCCATGGCAAGCCATCTAAAATGGAAACAATCAGATTATGGCTATCTTGATTCATCACTGTGCTATTACCAACAAGCGGTACAGAGACATTAGGCTTTCCGCTGCCATCTAAATTATGACAACCTGAGCACATGCTTAAATATGTATCATAACCCGAACCTTGCAACTCTATACTTGCGGTATTAATAATCTTAGCGTGTGGTGGCTGTTCACCGAGTAAAAATGTCGCGATTGCACTCACATCATTTTGAGTTAAATGACTTGTGCTGTTGTGAATGACCAAATACATATCGCTATATGCAGAACCCTGTTTAGCAATTCCTTCCGTAAAAAACTTCACCAAACTTGAATGATCCCAACCACGATTAGCCAAACCTTCCGGTGTGATATCTGGTGCTGAAAAACGACCTGTGGTATTGCCTTGGAACATTTTATCTCGTTCAACGTTACCAAACTCACCCAATGGAGTATGGCACATTGCACAATGCCCAAGCACATTCACTAAATATTCGCCACGCTTCCATTCATAAGAACTACCTTTGGACGCTGCTGGTAAAGGGTTTCCATCTAAATATAACTCATTCCAACCTATTAAGAGCTCCCTTTCATTATAAGGAAAAGATAATTCATTTTTGGGTGGTGCGACATCTATCGCAGGAATAGACATAAAATAAGCATACATCGCATCAGAGTCTACTTTTGTAATATTAATAAAATATGGATACGGCATCGCAGGATACAAGTTTTTATGAATCGGTGATACACCTCGTGTTATAGACTTATAAAAATCATCTGCACTCCAGCGGCCAATTCCATAATCTAAAGATGGCGTAATATTACTACTGAATATTTTGCCAAATTGCGTATCTAGCTCATAGCCACCAGCATACAATGCTCCGCTTGCTGTAGTGTGACAAGATGCACAATCAGCAGCTTTTGCTAAATACTCACCTTTTTGTATCGTCGTTTGATCTAATGTCTGTACTATTTTTTCATTGGTGGGTTGTCGTCCTTCCATCCAGTTCAAAGCTAGCCAAACTACTATTATTAATACAAAAACAATGCCAATTATCTTGATCCATTTATTATTTTTCATAAATTAATCCTTTAATAATCCTGGCGTATTTAAGATAAGATTACGAACAGCATCATAATAACGGACATAACCTGTACAACGACAAATATGCGCATCCAATGCTCCCATAATTGCATCTTCTAAATTATTTTTTTGAATTGGTTCTTTTGCTAGTTTTTCAATAAATACGGTAGTTGCATTCACAAAGCCTGGTGCGCAATAACCACATTGAAAAGAAAAATTATCTACAAATGCTTGCTGAACATTAGAAAGTTTTACCCCACTTGCGATCTCATGATCTTCTGTACCAATTCCTTCTATAGTTCTTATTTTTTTATTATTAAAATAATGACTACCTGTGATACAAGTTCTAATCGCTTCAGTTGTACCATCTTCTTTATCAACGATCACCACAAAAGCATGACAAATCCCCTGCCCACAAGCCATTCTTGTTCCTGTTAAATTCATATATTCATGTAGAAAATCTAACATCATTAATCCTTCAGGTACTTCCATTGGCTCTATAGACTGGCCATTGATGTTCATCGTAAGTTTTTTGTATTGAATTGCCATTTGTTATCTCCCAAAATTATTCAGTAAAAATAGATAAATATTAAAAACTATAAAACTTTTAATATTTCTTCTGGTTTTATTGGATGATGATAAAAATAGTGGCCAGTTGCATCTGCAATGGCATTCGTAATGGAAGCAACTATTGTAATCATTGACAGTTCTGCCATTCCTTTCGATGGATCTGTATCTGATAATGGTGGTAAAACCTCATGTGTTTGCTTCCATACAGATACTTCACTGGCTAAAGGTATGTGATATCTATTAAAATTCCATGTTCCATCACCTGGTCCATCAGCAAATTGAGGTAAATACTCGTATAAAGCATGCCCGATTCCCATTGCAGAACCACCTTCCAACTGACCTGAAACTAACTGAGGAACGATTACATTTCCACATTCAACAACTGAATGATGATTTAATAATGTTGCTTTTCCAGTCGCTTCATCAATACTAACTTCAGCGATAACAGCTAATGCACTATATTCCGTAACGGATGCATTACTTCTTTGCACAGTAGGATAAAAAACTTTTACCCGTTTATTAAACTCATATTGTTCACTATCTCCCCATCTCAAAGATAGTCCATCCAATGAAAACCTTCCAATCTTATCTTTAATTTTATAATCTGCTTGTGTCCATTCCCAACGGTTATAGCCATGACCAACAGCTCCCGTTAAACCCTTTAATTGATAAATACGTTTAGCAATTCTTTCTAATGTTAATGGCTCTAATCCATCAGCGGTTAAACCTCTTACTGTCCATCTTGCATCATCTTTACGTACATCTATCGATCGATATTGTCCGCCTCCAATACCTTCTGACCATATAGATACTGCAGCAGGCCATATTCCATTATCAAATAAAACTCTGCCAACCTCTAAAGTTACATGTGAATAATAGTGTGCTGAATCACTTGAACCCGTGGATGAATCATGAGGAGTCCAATAAGGATCTTTAGCCAATTGGTCTTGCTTTTCTTGTGTTAATGCCCCATCCACTTTTGTCGTCATTGGTAAATCTGGCCATTCAATGAGTCCAAAGTGCGCATGTTCGGCAGGTACTCCAAACCACTCTGCACACAGAACACTTTGAGATGTAGACATACCTGTCCCGACTTCTAGCCCACTGTGCCACAACGTAACTTCACCACTTTCTGATAATTCTATTTTGGCATATGAAGCTTCATTACCTGACCCAAAGTCTGCTTGCGTACAACCAAATCCTATGCCTAGCCTATAGCCTGGATTATCTTTCTCATATTGTTTTTTAATAGTTTCACGGTTTTTCCATAAAGGATGCTGAATACATTTATCAATCACTTCCCCTGCACGCATCATCCCTCCAGGTATTGCACCCTGAGTATTTTTCATGCCTGATAACATTAAGTTTTTGACTCTAAAATCGACAGGATCAACTTTTAAAATAGATGCTGCTTCATCCAACAATGTATCAAATGCTGGCATTGTCTGAAATGCACCATAACCTCTATTAGAGCCTGCAATTACAGAACTTGTTGCTTCACCAACTGCAATAATATCGCTTTTTGGAATATAGTAAATCCCTTGAATACAGGTTGCACCCACTATTGCAACACCTGGAGTATAGTTACATCGCCCTCCACCATTCAATGTACAATTAGCAATAAAAGATTCTATTTTATGTGTATTTTTATTAATTGCGATTTGATACCGCATATCAAAAGGATGTCTTTTGATTCCTGATTGAAATTGTTCGTAACGATCGTTCGCTAAACGTACAGGTAATCCATCACTGTATAGTGTTGCAACAACACCTAACATTGGGAGCATTGCTCTCGCTTTTGTTCCATAGCCAACAGTTGTACAAGGATGAAAATATAATTTTTTAAATTTAAAATTAGACTGACTAATAATATCTACGATAGATCCTGCTACTTGTGGAGGTGTCTGAATCCCCATCACTATATGTAAAGTTTCATTTTCAGCATCATACCAACCATTGGAATTATCAGGTTCCATTGCACACAAATCAATAGATTGAGATAGAAAAGTTCTATCTAATACCAACCAATTTTTTGGTGGATTTTTCATTTCTTCAGCTAGTTTGTCTGCTAAGAACAAGCCTTCTTGCTCTAAATCCCCACCTTTTTTTCCTTTCGGCCAATAAGGTGTAAATTTTTTATAACCTAATGGCTCTACAGTACTATATTCCATTGCAGAATATACATCTGGTTGAAAAGGATCATCTGATCCAACTCGAACACACCTAAAAGTAGACCAAGGATTTCTTTTTAAATCCCCTGTTTCTTCACCATATTGAATAATATCATCTCGAAACTTTAATGTTTCTTTAGCGAAATTGAACCGCGCAAAATCTTTATAAATTAATAGAGCAACTTCTTGGCCGAAATATGCTGGAGTTTTTCCTTCTGGTAATAAAAAATCATCCCCATAAAATGATGGTAACTTTACATTGTCTCTTTCTAAATCATCATAAGTTACTATTTTATCTGGCATTAACCCTTCTTTTTCTAAAATAGAAAGATCAAATCCTTTATAAATTTTATCTGCTTTGGTTACTCTTAAGACCATTGCATGTGACTGTTGTTGTGGCCAATATGGCATATCCTTTGCTCTAATATCAAAAGCAAATACTTTTTTTCCCGTAATTTTCGCTAAAGCATCAATACGATTTTTGACTGTTTTAGTCTCAGGATCCCAATTAGGTGGTTGTAATATATTATTTTCAAATAATTCAGCAAAAGCACGACTAAAGGGGGGGCTATATAAACAGCAACTCCTGCTATGATCATTTTTTGCAAAAAATTTCTCCTAGATATCTTCTTCTCCATTCTCTCCCTCCTTATTATTATTTTATTAATAATACATAAAATATATTATTTAAATAATTTGTAAATCTTTAAATGATATACAATAAAAAATAATATTAAGATATTGATAAGATTTAAAAATATCTAAACAATAAAAAAACCGCTGAAATCAGCGGTTTTTTTTATTATCTAAAAGATTTTACACATTGAATCTAAAATGCATAACATCGCCATCTTGCACGATGTATTCTTTACCTTCCAAACGCATTTTACCTTTCTCTTTCGCGCCAGCTTCACCTTTTAATGCAATATAATCATCATATGCGATGACTTCTGCACGAATGAAGCCTTTTTCAAAATCTGTATGAATCACACCAGCTGCTTGCGGTGCTGTTGAACCTTTCTTAATTGTCCAAGCACGTACTTCTTTTACGCCTGCTGTAAAATATGTTTCTAAGTTTAATAAAGAGTAACCTGCACGAATTACACGGTTTAAACCAGGTTCTTCAAAGCCCATTTCAGACAAGAAGTCAGCTTTATCTTCATCATCCAATTCTGCAATATCCGACTCAATCGCAGCACAGATTGGCACAACAAATGAACCCTCAGCCGCTGCATATTCTTCAACTTTTGCTAATAATGGATTATTTTCAAAACCATCTTCATTCACGTTAGCAATGTACATAACAGGTTTGATCGTTAAAAACTGAAGATCGCGCACTAATAATTTTTCTTCATCATCCAACTTGATTGAACGAACGCTTTTACCTTCATCCAATACAGGGATAATTTTTTTCAACACAGTTACTTGTGCTTGTGCTTCTTTATTACCACTTTTTGCTAATTTTTCTACGCGATGTAGAAATTTTTCAGCCGATGCAAGATCAGCCAATGCTAATTCTGTATTGATCACTTCGATATCATCAATCGGATCAATTTTTCCTGACACATGAATAATGTCATCATTTTCAAAACAACGAACAACATGAGCAATTGCATCTGTTTCACGAATATTTGCTAAGAATTGGTTACCTAAGCCTTCACCTTGTGAAGCACCTTTTACCAAACCTGCAATGTCTACGAAATCCACAAAAGTCTGCTGTACTTTTTCTGGCTTAACAATATCCACCAATGGTTGCAAACGTGTATCAGGCACTAATACTCGGCCAACGTTTGGTTCAATTGTACAGAATGGATAGTTTGCAGCATCAATTCCTGCATTAGTTAATGCATTAAAAAGTGTCGATTTACCAACGTTAGGAAGCCCTACAATACCACACTGAATTGCCATAAATTATTCCTTTAAAGTTACTTCTTGCGATGTAATTCATTCATTACTGGCTCTAAATCACCAGCAACCATAGAAGAAAGGTATCGTCTTGCTTCCCAAATGGAATCATCCATTAATTTTTGATCTGCACCTGACGCTTTCTTTAATACATAATTTGCCACTAATTTTGCATCACCTGGATGACCCACACCGATTCTTAATCGCTTAAAACTATTTGAACCTAAGCAAGATGCGATGCTTTTTAAGCCATTGTGTCCACCATGACCACCACCTTCTTTGAGTTTTACAACACCAGGCGGTAAATCCAATTCATCATGAACCACCAATATTTCTTCAGGTAAAATTTTATAAAAGTGTGCCAAAGCCAAAACAGACTCGCCACTTTTATTCATGTATGTTTCTGGTTTTAATAAATAAATTTTTCGACCATCTTGAATCATCTCGCCCACTAAGCCTTTAAATTTGCTTTGGTAAGATAATGGCGAAGTCGCAATTTCATCAATAAACCAAAAACCCGCATTGTGGCGGGTTTCGATATATTCGGGACCAGGATTACCCAGCCCGACAATTAATTTCAACGCTGTCATAGACAATTACGCTTCTTCTGTAGCCTCTGCAGCTTCTTCTGTTTCTTCAGCTACACGTGGAGCTACGATACCAGCGATTTGATCTTCTGCATTAGTTAAGATTTCAACACCTTTTGGTGCTTTTAAATCAGCAACAGTGATGTGTGAACCGATTTCTAATTCAGCAACATCAACTTCGATTGTTTGTGGTAAATCTGCTGGTAAACATTCAACTTCAACAGCTGTTAAAGCGTGAGTTAAGATACCACCCATTTTTACGCCAACTGCTGTTTCAGCATTTACTAAAGTTACTGGAACTGCTGATTTTAATTTTTCACCAGCTTTAACACGCAAGAAGTCCAAGTGAGTGATCAATGGTTTGAACGGATGACGTTGAACATCACGCAACACAGCTTTTTCAGCTTTACCATCGATTTCTACAGTTACGATGCTTGAATAAACTTCATTATGACGGAATTGTGATAATACTTCGTTATGATTCAAAATAATGCTTACAGCTTCTTTATCTGCACCATAAACTACAGCAGGAATTTCTCCAGTATGACGTAGGCGGCGGCTCGCTCCTTTCCCTAAATCAGTACGAAGAGTTCCTTTAAATACGAATTCACTCATTTTGTTACTCCAAAAATTTTAATTATAAAATGTTTTCAACCGCGACCAGTCAAAAACGCAAGCGTCATATTATAACAACTTAATTTTTCACCGCAATCTCTAATTGTGTGATTTTCGAACCTTTTTTCACTTCTTTGCCACGTTTTCCACGTTCATCAATGAACTGTTCCCAATCTGCAGGTTTTAAAACTATTTTCGAGCGACCAAAATAAAGATTCAAAGTATCTTCAGCAGTGATGATAAAAATACCTGCTAATGCATCTTCTTTATTTTTAAATGATGCGCCTGGTATTCCAATGATTTGATTACCTTTACCTTTAGCTAACTCTGGTAACGCTTCTAAATCAGTAATCAATAATCGCCCTTTCTCGCTATATGCCACTAAATAATTCTTTTGTTCAGGATTAATTTTTTGTGGCTCAAACAGCGTCGCATCACCTAAATTAACAATCGCTTTACCTGCTTTTTGACGGCTTAAAAGCTCAGAATAAGTAATCACAAAACCATAACCATTGGTTGCTGCTAATAGGTATTTACTCTCTTCTTGATCGCATAAAATATGATTAACGTGCGTCGATGAAGAAATAGTAAATCGCCCACTAAGAGCTTCACCCATCGTTCTTGCCGATGGCAATGTATGTGCAGCTAAACTATAAGCGCGGCCATCATTGTCAAAAAATACTGCTTGCTGATTATTGCGCCCTAATACAGATGTGAGATATTCATCGCCTGTACGATAATTCAATTGTACTGGATCAATCTCATGTCCTTTCGCAGCACGCACCCAGCCCATTTTTGATAGTACAATTGTAATTGGCTCTGAAGAAACAAGCTCCATTTCATCAATCGCTTCCGCTTGTGCTTTTTCTGTCACACCTGTTCTACGTGCATCACCATATGTTTTTTGATCTTCTTTAATCTCTTTTTTAATCAAAGCTCTTAATTTTTCAGGCTCACTCAAAAGTTGCATCAATTCATCGCGTTTTTTCTGCAATTCATCTTCTTCGGCTTGAAGCTTCATCTCTTCCAATTTTGCTAAATGGCGCAACTTGGTTTCTAAAATTGCATTGGCTTGAATTTCAGAGAGATTAAATGCACTCATCAACACATCTTTTGGCTCTTCTTCAAAACGAATGATGCGCAACACTTCATCCAAATTCAGATAAACCGTCATCATCGCTTCCAAAATATGTAAGCGCGCTTCGACTTTACTTAATTGATGAGTTAATCGTCTCGTAACTGTATCGGTTCTGAACTGTATCCATTCCGTTAAAATTTCATGCAAATTTTTCACACGAGGACGATTATCCAAGCCAATCATGTTTAAATTCACACGAATGGATTTTTCTAAATCTGTTGTGGCAAATAGATGATCCATCACTCGATCACATTCCACACGATTGGATTTTGGAATCAAAACAATGCGCACGGGGTTTTCATAATCAGATTCATCACGAATGTCTTCGATCATTGGTAATTTTTTAGAATGAATCTGATTCGCAATATCAATCTGAATTTTTTCACCCGATACTTGATACGGTAACTCAGTGATCACAATGTTACCGTTTTCAATGAAGTAGCGTGCACGCAAGCGAACAGAACCTGTACCTTGCGTATAGATTTTCACTAACTCTTCTTTGGTATTAACAATTTCACCGCCCGTTGGAAAATCTGGTGCTGGCACATATTGCATCAATGCTTCTAATGTTAAATTTGGTCGATCGATTAATGCGCAGGTTGCATTAGCGACTTCCGTTAAGTTATGTGGCGGAATATCCGTCGCCATACCAACAGCAATCCCTGTGCCGCCGTTCAATAAAATATTCGGCAATCTTGCAGGTAAACGGACAGGTTCATCCAATGAACCATCGAAGTTTGGCTGCCAATCAACCGTTGCTTCATTTGTTTCTTTTAATAGGACATCTGCATATTTAGAGAGTTTTGATTCCGTATAACGCATCGCCGCAAATGATTTTGGATTATCCAATGAACCAAAGTTCCCTTGCCCATCCACTAATGGATAACGATAAGAGAATGGCTGAGCCATTAATACTAAGGCTTCATAACAGGCACTGTCGCCATGCGGATGATATTTACCGATCACATCGCCCACTGTACGCGCTGATTTTTTATGCTTTGAAATGGATGATAAGCCCAATTCACTCATTGCATAAATAATGCGTCGCTGAACTGGTTTCAAGCCATCACCGATGTGTGGTAATGCCCTGTCCATAATCACGTACATGGAATAATTTAGATATGCTTCTTCAGCAAATTCCGCCATTGGTCGGATTTCAAAATTTTGTTGCGTAAATTGCGTCATAGTTCTTTATTTTCAAAAAAATGAAATCCCATTCTGCTACAAAACAGAATGGGATTCTCATATTCGTTTATTTAAAATACAAATTGTGGTTTATCTTCAAAGCCATGTAAACGCTCTAATTCGATCTCAAAGCGTGAATCTTGGCGAATTTCTCCTAATTCATTTTGAAACACTGTGCCACTTGTCACTGTTTCACCATAATGGCCAACAAATGCAAATAGACGCCCACCTGCTGTTAATCCTTCAATTAATTTTTGAGGAACTTCTGTCACTGAACCTGTCAAAATGATCACATCATAGCTATTTTTTTCTACTGCAAAATCAGCAACGTCATTGGTTACTAACGTTACATTTGTAATATTTGCGCGATCAAGGTTCTTTTGTGCATATTCAGTATAAGCAGCATTGATATCAATTGATGTTACTGATTCACCCAAGCTTGCAGCCAATGCAGCCAAAAATCCGCTGCCTGTACCGATCAATAAAACTTTATCTGTTGGCTCAATAGCGGCTTCTTGTAAAATTCGTCCTTCTACCATTGGCGTCAACATTTCATCTTTGCCACCCAAAGGTATTCTTACTTCAGAAAAAGCTAATAATTTATGTTCATCTTTTACAAAATCATCACGACTGATAACATCAAATGCGTTCAAAACTCTTTGATTTAAAACATTCCACGGACGAATCTGCTGCTCTATCATATTAAAACGCATATGATCTTTATTATTCATCGTCATAATCATGCCTTCCTTATCTTGGGTAAATAATCTAATTTCTTTAAATATCAGTAGAGTTGTTGAATGAATTGTCTTTACACTCTACAATATCCACTGCCTTTGCTTGGGTTATTCTATAGGAAAATCATCATGTTTGAAAATCTCACGTTACACTCATTTGATCCTGAACTATTTGACGCTGTTAAAAAAGAAGATCAACGTCAAGAAGATCATGTTGAATTGATCGCATCTGAAAACTATTGTTCTCCATTAGTAATGGAACTACAAGGTTCTAAATTAACAAACAAGTACGCGGAAGGCTATCCTAATAAGCGTTACTACGGTGGTTGTGAATATGTAGACATCGTTGAAAGCTTAGCGATCGAACGTGCTAAAAAATTATTCGGCGCAGATTACGCAAACGTGCAACCTCATTCCGGTTCACAAGCAAATGGTGCTGTTTACTTAGCATTGGTTCAACCTGGTGATACAGTTTTAGGTATGAGCTTAGATCATGGTGGTCACTTAACTCATGGTGCTAAAGTAAACTTCTCTGGCCGTACTTATAATGCTGTTCAATACGGCGTAAACGAAGATGGCTTAATCGATTATGATGAAGTAGAAAAATTAGCGTTAGAGCACAAACCAAAAATGATCGTTGCTGGTTTCTCAGCTTACTCACAAATTTTAGATTTCAAACGTTTCCGTGAAATCGCTGATAAAGTTGGCGCATATTTATTCGTAGATATGGCACACGTTGCAGGTTTAGTTGCAGCTGGTTTATATCCTAACCCAATGGAATATGCTGACGTTGTAACAACAACAACTCATAAAACATTGCGTGGCCCACGTGGCGGTATCATTTTAGCTAAATCAAATCCTGATTTAGAGAAAAAATTAAACTCAGCAATCTTCCCTGGTATCCAAGGTGGCCCTTTAGTACACGTTATTGCTGCTAAAGCGGTAGCATTATTAGAAGCGATGCAACCTGAATTTGTTGAGTACCAAACTCAAGTGATCAAGAATGCTAAAGCAATGGTAAAAGTATTCCAATCACGTGGTTTTGACATTGTATCTAACGGTACAGAAGATCACTTATTCTTAGTGAACTTAGTAAGCCACGGTATTACAGGTAAAGCTGCTGATGCTGCGTTAGGTAAAGCAAACATCACAGTAAATAAAAACACTGTGCCAAATGATCCACAATCTCCATTTGTAACTTCAGGTATCCGTGTAGGTACACCTGCAATTACAACTCGTGGCTTTAAAGAAGCGGAAGCTGAATTATTGGCTAACTGGATGTGTGACATTTTAGAAAACTTGGATGACGAAGCATTGGCTGCACGCGTTGCTGAAAACGTAACTGCACTTTGCCGTAAGTTCCCTGTTTACAAAAACTAATGACATTTTGTAATGACTGAATAATAAAAGCCCTGATCATCAGGGCTTTTTACTATCACTTACTTAAAGAAGAGCATATGAAAAAAGAAAAAGTATTATTAACCATCGGCAT
>CANRJJ010000040.1 GCA_947630895.1 uncultured Wohlfahrtiimonas sp.
AGCTAATCAAGGAAGACCACCTTTGATGGTGGCTTAACCTCTACTTTTAACTTCGGTTATTTATGGGAGGATTACCATATCAAAAGACCTGTAATAAATTTCATAATTCACCGATAATATATTTATTTTTATATTAATAACATTTCTTATCATTTTAATACATTATTAAACCAATGACTATTATGATTTTTAAAATCAAAAAACCGAGCATTAACTCGGCTTTTAAATAATTATTTTAATTTATTACTAAAGTGTACACGCACCGCCAGCACAACCTGTATCTTCTATTTCTTCATAATCATGTTTCTTAGATTGAGCAAGCGTGATTCTATCATCAGCGCAAAATACACAATCATTGCCTGATTGCGCATTGAAAAATGCAGCCATTAATTCTTTTTCACATGTATTACACTTTTTCATTCTTCCACCCTAATCAAGATTTAAAAGAAGCCCATTATACTCTGCTAGAAAAATTAAAAAGAAATAATTCTAATTTTTTGCCATAAAAAAGCCGAGATAGAAATCTCGGCCTTTGGGTGATTCTACAAAATATTACTCAGCTGTTGCTGGAGCTGCATCTACATCTTTCATTGTTAAACGGATACGACCTTGTTTATCAATTTCCAATACTTTAACGCGAACAACTTGACCAACACTTAAATGATCAGAAACATTTTGAATGCGTTCTTCAGAAGGAATTTGAGAAACGTGAACCATACCATCGCGACCAGGCATCAAGTTAACAAATGCACCAAAGTCCATGATACGTACGATTGGAGACTCATAAATCTTACCAACTTCGATATCAGCTGTGATTTCTTCAATGCGTTTTTTAGCTTCTGCAGCTTGGTCAGCGTTAGATGCAGCAATTTTGATTGTACCGTCATCTTCAATTTCAATGACAGCACCTGTTTCTTCTGTAATACCACGAATTGTTACGCCACCTTTACCGATAACATCACGGATTTTATCAGGATTGATGCGGAAAATTGTAAAGCGTGGTGCAAATTCAGAAATCTCAGGACGAGCTTCAACAATTGTGTTACCCATTTCATTGATGATATGTAAACGTGCAACTTTAGCTTGCGCTAACGCTTGTTCCATAATTTCTTTTGTAATACCTGTGATTTTGATGTCCATTTGAAGTGCAGAAATACCATCAGTTGTACCTGCTACTTTAAAGTCCATATCACCTAAATGATCTTCATCACCTAAGATATCTGTTAATACAGCAAAACGATCACCTTCTTTGATTAAACCCATTGCAATACCTGCAACTGGAGCTTTCAAAGGAACACCCGCATCCATCAATGCTAATGATGCACCACAAACTGATGCCATTGAGCTTGAACCATTTGATTCAGTGATTTCAGATACGATGCGAACTGTGTATGGATATTCTTCCATGCTTGGCAATACAGCTTGAACACCACGTTTTGCCAAACGACCATGACCAATTTCGCGACGTTTAGGAGAACCAACCATCCCTGTTTCACCTACTGAGTAAGGAGGGAAATTGTAATGGAATAAGAATTTATCTTTGTATTCACCTTCTAATGCATCAATGATTTGCGCATCACGATCTGTACCCAAAGTTGCTACAACCAATGCTTGAGTTTCACCACGTGTAAACAATGCTGAACCATGTGTACGAGGTAAAACACCAATGCGAGAATAGATTGAACGAACTGTCGTATTATCACGACCATCGATACGTGGTTTGCCATCTAAGATATGGTCACGAACTAAACGGTAGCTCATGTTATCAATCGCGGCATTAATAGCATCTTTTGTATAACCATTTTCTTCAGTAATCAATGTTTCAATTGCTTCTGCACGCAATGCATCAATCGCAGCATAACGTTCAGCTTTCACTGAATGACCATAAGCAGCTTCTAATTTTTCTGCTGCGAATGCTTTCACTGCAGCTTCTAATTCAGCATTTTTTTCAACTGTTTGGTATTCAAATTTAGTTACACCAACTTCAGCAGCCAACGCATTGATGTTTTCGATCACAACTTGCATTGCATCATGACCAAAAATCACAGCGCCTAACATTACATCTTCGCTTAATAATTCAGCTTCAGATTCAACCATCAATACAGCATCGCTTGTACCTGCAACAACTAAATCTAATTTAGAAGTTTTAACTTGGCTGTTTAAAGGGTTTAAAATGTATTCGTCATTTTCATAACCAACACGTGCTGCACCAATTGGACCTTCAAATGGTAAGCCTGCTAATGTTACAGCCGCTGATGCACCAATCATTGCTGCAATATCAGGATTCACTTCTGGGTTGATAGAAACCACTGTCGCAATTACTTGTGTTTCATTAGTAAAACCATCAGCAAATAAAGGACGTAATGGACGATCGATCAAACGAGCGATCAATGTTTCGCCTTCAGAAGGACGGCCTTCACGACGGAAGAAGCCACCAGGAATTTTACCAGCAGCATAAGTACGCTCTTGGTAGTTTACTGTTAATGGAAAAAAGTCACGTGTTGGATCAAATTTGCTAGAAGCAACACATGTTACAAATACAACGGTACCTTCGATATCAATTTTTACAGCAGCTGTCGCTTGGCGAGCCATTTCACCAACTTCTAATACAACCTTTTGGTTGCCATACATAAACTCTTTTTTAATCGCTTGTAATGACATATTTTTCACCTTTTTGTTTTAAAAACTAATCTTGGTAAAAGATCTTGATACAAAGGGAGCTGATAAAAAACTTACCATAAGCTCTTTATCAGAACCCTTCAAAACTCTTTTACCAAATAACGAAAGCCCTTACAGAAGATCTGCAAGGGCTATTTACTACATATTCATTCGCATAATATTAATATTAGCGGCGTAATTGTAAACGCTCGATCAAAGTTTGATAACGCGCTAAATCTTTACGCTTCAAGTAATCTAATAACTTACGACGTTGGTTAACCATTTGTAATAAACCACGACGTGAGTGATGATCTTTTTTGTTTGCATCAAAATGAGGACGCAATGCATTGATATTATTAGTTAAAAGTGCAACTTGTACTTCAGGAGAACCTGTATCGTTTTCGCCGCGTGCAAATTCAGCAACGATCGCTGCTTTTTTTTCTGTTGTTAACATAAAGTATAAAACTCCAAATAAAATAATATTGTGTCAATGGCGATGACAGCATAATTGCCGACGATTATACCGATTATTTTAGTAAAACAAAAGTTTAATCTATCTTTTTCAGCTGATCACCAATTTCAATTCCTAGTCTTTCTCGCTCACCTTTACCAATTTCCAAGACATATTTTCCTGGAAATTTTGAAGGATAAGATGGGCATGGATCTTTCAAACAAGGAACTGCTTCAACAAAATCCACCAATACGCCTTTATCATCAAAATATAAGATATCCAATGGAATCTTTGTATTTTTCATCCAAAAACTTAATGGCTGAACTTTCTCAAAAACAAATAGCATTCCTTCATTTTCTGGCAGAATATATCGATTCATCAAGCCATAAGCTTGAGTTTTCGGCACTGTCGCTAACTCAACCTGAATAGTTTTATCGTTAATAACAACATCAGCTAATGGTAATTGCGATTGCCCATGAACAGCATCTTTTTCTTGCCAGAATTCACCAGCTACCGAAATAGAAAGCGATAGCAACGCAATGCTAAAAACAGATTTTTTAATAAAATTTTTAATGTTCATGATCACAGTCACCATCGCATTCATCATGGTCATGATCATCACCATCAAAGAATGCCAACATTCCTTGATTAACCAAATCCAAAATGAATTCTGCAGCCACTTCATCTTTCAAGAATTGCGTCATTTTACCTGGGCTATATTGACGATTTTCACACAAATACTGAATCAATTTCGTATGCTTTTTATCTAGCGCAAAACATTCACCATTTGCATATAGCACAGCTTCATCAACTGTTTCTCTGAAGTAGAATGAAATTGTCGGCACTCGTTCAATATCTGCACCATCTTCCAATAAACCAACCACTTCATCCACACTGAATTCTTCTTCCAATGCTTCAGCTTCTTGACCTTCTTTACTTTCACTCATGTAACGGCCAAACCAATCAGCCACTAAATCGCGATTAAAAGATAAACCATCTTGAATCACTTTCATAACGCGATCGATATCATCATCATTTAATTCAGTTGAAAATTCACGCGGGGCTAATTGTGGATCAGCATAGCGCTCATCTGCACCTGTAAATTGAATGATATCTTCCATAAAATCATGAATCATTTCTCGGTGCTTTGGCGCTCTGAATCCAATGGACCAAGTCATACTTTCGCCAATCGAAACACCAAAATGCCCAATACGAGGTGGCAAATACAATAAATCGCCTGGCTCTACAATCCATTCTTCGTGAACATTAAAATCTTTAATTAAGCGAATTGGTAAGCCTTCAACAAAGTCATTTTCAGAGACTTCATCGTAGCTAATCTGCCAACGTTTTTTACCCATGCCTTGCAATAAAAATACGTCATAGTCATCCCAATGAGCACCAACCGTACCGCCATCAACTGCATAGCTAACTTGTACATCATCCAAGCGCCATTCAGGAATAAAATTAAATGGATCTGATAATACACGCATTTGTGGCATGAATTTTTCAACATCATTCACTAATAAAACCCACTTTTTCTCAGGTAAATTAGCAAAATCTTCATCTCCAAAAGGTCCTGTTTTTAATTCCCAATTTTTCTCTTCGAAAACAAATCGAGAAGGAACGCCTTCTTCATATGTTAAGCCAGCCACTTCATCTGCTGACATTGGATCAACAAAGTCTTGAAAGGCATTCTTTACAAATAGAGGTTTTTTCTGCCAATACTCTGAGAAAAACTCTTCAACCGTCAATCCACCTAAAAATTTTACAGGTTTGTTTGATTTGATCATAAGAACATATCCTTTTTCGCTTTTTGATCTGAAATATAATCCGTCACTTCCTTAATCGAAGCGAGCGGTAAATAAAAATAGAATTTTGTACCAACATTTTCTGTTGATTCATAGTGAATGGATCCACCCATTCGCTCGATAAATGCTTTTGCAATACTCAAGCCTAATCCTGTGCCTTTCGAGCGATGCTTCGCATCATCCGCTTGAGCAAATTTCATGAAAACTTTATCTTTAAAGCTTTCTGGAATCCCCAAGCCATAATCTTCAACTTCGATGCATACTTTCTTACCAGCAAGCACCACACGCGCATAAACTTGACCTTCAGACTTTGAAAATTTTGCCGCATTAGATAGCAGGTTACTCATTACTTGTATTAATCGATCCGAATCACCCATTACATAAATAGGGTAAGCAGGCAATTCACCAATAATTTTAATGCCTAAGTTTTGAGCATAAAGCTCATTCACTTCAATCGATTGACGAACAACGGCAACGATATCAATAGTTTTCAAATGGAAATCTAATGTACCCAACTGAATTTTTTGAATATCCAAAATGTCATTCACAAGACTCAATAAACGATCACTGTTTCTAGATGCCAATTCTAATAATTTTTGAGCTTTTACAGGTATTTCACCTGCGATACCACTGCTCATCAATCCCAATGAACCTTTAATTGATGTAATCGGCGTTCGCAATTCATGAGAAACTGTTGCCACAAATTCTTGTGTGATAAATTCAGCCCTTTTCTGATCACTGATGTCTCGAATAATACAGGCATAATTTGTATGATTTTCCGACGAATTTAATCGAGAAAATAGAAGTGATATTGGAATACCATTGTATCGAGGATGCGAAGTCATCAATACGCATTCTAGCTGGCTAGAATCCCTATTATGTATCAAAGATTGGTAAATATCTTTTGTATTAATTTTCGCGCCACCATGAGCCAAATCATATTTAAAATATGTATCTAGAGTATTTGCTGAATCAACATTTCGTAAATTGAAAAAATTTAATGCTGTACTATTCGCTGTGACTAATTTTCCTGATTCATCTGTCGATACAATGCCGATTTGCAAACCATCTAAAAGTAACTTCAGTTGCTCTTCACTATCGCGTAGATTTTCCCAAATTTTCTCTTTTTCACCCATTTCTTGGGCAAGACGCAGATTGGCAACAACTAATTTCTTTGTTCTATCAGCAACATTTAAGTTTAAAGTCCGATTGGCTTCTTTCAAACTGACATGAATTCTTGCCAACGTATAGAGAAAAATAACGCTTATCATTGCTACAGAGAGCGCTATGGGTGAGTACCAATAATTTTGAAAATAGAACAGTAAAAATGCACTGCCTGTCAAAAGTGCAATATACAGTAAAGTAACACCAATTGTGATAACTGGAGAAGCTAAAATAGCCACTACAGTTATAAAAATGATAGACACTGCTGTCACTATAAAATCAAAAACATTACCTGCATATTCAGTAATAGCTTCTTCTCTCAATGCTTCAAAAATTGAAGCTTGAATTTCAACACCTGTTTTGAACGTACTACTTTTTAACGATGATCCTCTTAATCTTTCACCAATGCCTGTCGCACTCACGCCAACAAATACAATTTTATCTTTGAACTCAGCAGGATCAATTCTACCCATTAAAACATCAGAGAATGAATATGTTGGATAAGTACGATCAGATGAGTAAATATAACGAATAGGCTCATCTAAATGATCCTTATACATTTCATTTGCTGTTTGTTTTGTCGGATCAAGATCAGCTAAAACATTTAATACCGCAAAAGAGAAGCTTCGCATTCCATCTAAATATGGATCAACTGAACGCACAACACCATCGCTATCAATATTGACTTCAACATGCCCAAAATGCGCAATATCCTCGAATGGCACTAATCCATCCGAAGAGAAAAATAGAGGTTTTGGTAAAATAACTGCGCCATGTTTATCAATCGCTTTTGCTAAGATCACATCGCTTGAACTGCTTTCTGTAAATAGAATGTCATAGGCAATAACTTTAGCGCCCATTCGCGTCAATTCTGTAATTAATCCAGCATGATAAGCTCTTGGCCACGGCCATATTTTCTCTAAGGCTCTGATACTATTATCATCTATAACGATCATAACTAAATCATTATCAGTGATTGGTTTTGCTTTTTTCTCTAAAAAATAATCATACAAAGAGTATGATAGATTTTTAGTCACGGATGATGATTTAAAGAAAAAGAACGTTCCTAACATAGAAATCATCAATATACAGGCGACTATGATTAATCTCACTTGCCCTTTATCTTTATCAAACCAATCGCTAATCAATGGATTAAGCCTCGTCGTTTTGCCGCCCTATTCGAACAACATTATCTAATTTTTTTAAGTATCGAAATACGTTTGCTAAGAAAACTCTATCCGTTACATGGATCACCATCCATAAGTAACTAAAGTCTTCATTCACTGTTTGTGAACGTAAATCATTTATATTTATATTCATATCAACTAAAGCTGCTGTGATTTCTGCCATAGCGCCACGTTGATTTTTTATCACTAAACACAATTGTACTGGAAATGATGCCTTATCAGCATTATGGTTCCAAGTTAATGTATAACACCTTTCTAAATGTTTTAATGCCTCTACTGCATTATGGCATTCTCTTCGATGTACAATTAATTTCGAAATTCTTGGATGCCAATATCCAATAATGCCATCACCAGGAATTGGGTAACAACAATCTCCGAATACAAGCTCCTTACCATTTGCACCTTCTATCGTATTTTGATTTTTAATTGTGTGATGCGAATGTTTAAAGTCTTGCTGAGCATCTAAGCCATGAGCTTCTAAACGATTAATGATGAACGAAGAAGGTCGTTTACCTGAACCAATCTCCGCATACATATCTTCCACAGACTCAATGCGAAGTTCCTTCGCCAATTTATTTAAGACAACATCTGTGAGTTGCAAAGCAGAAATATTTTTTTGCTTCATCGCATTTTCTAATAGATTCTTTCCAATCACGACCGAATCATCGTAGCTTAGCTTACTTAAATAACTTCTAATCGCTGAACGTGCTTTGGCTGTTCTAACAAAATCCAACCACATTGGATTCGGCTGAGCACTTTGCGATGTTTGAATATCAATCGTTTGTCCAGTTGTTAATACTTGAGAAACAGGTGCAAACTTTGCATCAACTTTCGCTGAAATACAGTGATTGCCAATATCTGAGTGAATTGCATAAGCAAAATCAACAGCCGTTGACCCTTTAGGCAACTCAATGATTCGACCATTTGGCGTAAATACATAGATTTCTGAAGGAAATAAGTCTTCTTTCATCGAAGCCATAAATTCTTCAGAAGACAGCATGCTATCTTGCAATTCAGTAACGTAATCTAGCCATTCTCGCGTTTTATTCTTAGTATAGTTTTGTTCACGATAAGCTTCGCCATAACGCCAATGCGCAGCAGCACCTGCTTCTGCAATAATATGCATTTCTTTCGTGCGAATTTGTACTTCAACAGGCAACATGTTTGCGCCAAAGACAACCGTATGTAAGCTCTGATAGCCATTTACTTTAGGAATCGCAATAAAATCTTTAAAGCGACCAATAATCGGTTTATTTAAACTATGAACAACACCTAAAACTCGATAGCATTCATCCGTGGTATTCACAATCACACGAATGGAAAAAATATCAGACAACTGACCCATCGAGCCGCGTTTTTTCAATTTTTTATACAAGCTCCACGAGTGCTTTTCTCTAATCGAAATTCGTGCTGAAATTCCAATAGAATCTAATTTTTGTTGAATCGAATCTCTAATTGTTTGCACCGTTGGTCCTTGAGAAATTCGTTTTTTATTGACCAACTCTTGCAATACTTTGTAACGCAAAGGATAAATATTTTGAAAACACAAGTTTTCTAATTCCACCTGCAATGCAAACATCCCTAATCGGGCAGCAATCGGTGTATAAATATCTAACGTATCCTGAGCAATTCTACGTTTTTTGTAAGGTGCTAATGCACCTAAAGTTCTAATATTATGAAGTCGATCCGCTAATTTAACCATGATGACACGTAAATCTTTAGTCATCGCTAAAATCATTTTTCTAAAGTTTTCTGCTTTCGCTTCTAATTTAGAGCTGAATCGAATTTTTGTTAACTTACTAACACCATCAACAATTTCAGCAGTTTCTCTGCCAAACTTAGATTTAATTTCATCAAAAGTGATGTCTGTGTCTTCAATCACATCATGAAGAACAGCGCCCACAATTGAATGCACATCCAATTGAACCAACGTTAAAATCAACGCTACTTCAATAGGATGAAAAATATAAGGCTCGCCAGAAGACCTAGACTGTCCCTGATGAGCCCAAGCTCCAAATATACAAGCCTCCCGAATTTTGGCAACCTCTGCTTTTGTCATATAGCGGTTGACACGCGCTTCTAACTCAGCAACTTTGACAAAAAAAGCTTCGTTCCAAAGCGCCATTTCTTCAGGAAGTTTGATTGGTTCCATAAGCAAACTCAGTGCTTTAATTAAAATTCAAACGCTGTGTCTGGTTTAAAGCTTTCAACAATTACAGGTTTAGGCTTCACAACAATCCGTTTAATTTCATCAATCGTGATTAATTCTTCTGCGATTTCACGCAACGCCATAACTGTTACTTTTTCACGATTGTCTGGTAGTTTTGTTTCTGCGCCTAGTGCTAATTGATGAGCACGGCGAGATGCCAATAATACTAATTGAAATCTATTATCAACTTTATCTAAACAATCTTCTACGGTTACACGTGCCATACTTAAAACTCCTAAATTCTTACAGTATTACTGTATCAATAATAACTAAAATATTCTTTTAGCGTACTGAAATCTTACGCTTGCAATAGTGATGAAATCAGCAATTGATGGCGAACTTTTTGATGATCAGCTTTTAATCGCTCAGCCATGATTATGGAGCGTAAATTTGCCAATGCCAAATCGAAATCATCATTCACAACTAAATAGTCAAAATCCTTATAATGCATAATTTGATTACTTGCATCTTTCATTCTATTTTCTACAACAGCAACGCTATCTTCATTACGTGCAAATAATCTCGCGCGCAATGTTTCCAACGATGGTGGCAAAATAAAAATAGTAATAGCATCAGGATGACTAATTCTTACTTGTTCTGCACCTTGCCAATCAATCACTAAAACCACATCCATTCCGTGCTTTAATTTGGATTTTACTTCTTTCCAAGAAGTTCCATAATGCGCACTAAAAACTTGCGCAGTTTCTACAAACCCTCCATCTTCTTTGAGAGCAATAAACTCTTCTTCAGATACAAAATGGTAATGCACACCATTTTTTTCATTGGGTCTTGGTGGTCGTGTCGTGTGCGTTACCACTCGGCTAATATCTGGTGTACATTCAAGTAATTGGCTCACCAGCGTCGTTTTCCCACCACCTGAAGGGGATGAAATAACGTAAAGATTGCCTAAGAACTTTTCGCGCTCACACATTTTTCACTCACTTTCTCTCATATTTTAAGGAGAAAGTATTATACAAAATTTACATTAAACTTGATATGGTAAAAATTTTGTAAATCTGCCTAACCTCTCTGTTTCGCCTTGATTTCACTGTAAATACGCGTAGAATATTTCGGTAGTTAACTATTATTAACTTCATATTTATGGGGATACTATGTTCAAAAAAGTAATGGCTGCAACTTTAGTTTCATCTGCATTGTTAACAGGTGCTTTTGCACAACAAGCAAATGATTCTATTTATAAGAAAAAACATCAAGACTGGACTGTAGAATGCTTTGCAGCACCCAACAATCAAAAAGAATGCCAAATGTTCCATCAATCAACAATGATTGCACCTGCTGATAAAGGCAAGAAAAAAGAAGAACAAAGACAGGTTCCAATTTTAAGAACATCTGTAACATTATTTGATAAAAACCCTGTAATGGTTTTTGCTGCACCTTTAGATGTTCAATTAAGCGAAGGCTTACAATTACGTCTTAACAGTAATGATGATAAAGGTAAAATCTTCATCACAGTTAAAGGTGTAGAAGATGGTAAAGAAAAAGACATCGATACTGATATCGCACAAATAAACTTTGAACGTTGTACTAACTTCGGCTGTATTGCTGCACTACCAATGGATGTTGATGTAAGCAATAAATTATTGGACAAATTCAAAAATGGTACAAACTTCTTTGTAAACTTCACTTTTGACGCAAATGCTGAAAAAAATAGTGATTTACACATCAAAGCACAAGTACCTTTAAAAGGCTTTACTGCTGCTTACACTGATTTATTAGAACAATATAAATAAATCATCGTATTAAATACATGAAAAACCTGATCAAATGATCAGGTTTTTTTATATCTACATTACTTATCCACAATTTTATTCACAACATAGCCTGCCATCATCATGCCCATTGTTGCAGTCATTGTCACTATAGATCCGTAACCTGCACAATTTAAGCCTCCTTTTCCTTTATGGCTACCTTGCATATTTTCTGTAGAAAACACAACTGGTACATTAAATTTCGCACCATCTTTGCCTAAATTGTATTTTTTCTTCAATGTTGCTTTTAAGCTAGCGCATAATGGGTCGTGATAAGTCTTGGATAAATCATCCAATTTAAAAGATTGCACATCTATCTTTCCGCCTGCTGCCCCACTGACAATAATTTTAAACTTATTGCGTTTAGCCCAAGCAATCAAAGCGGCTTTCACTTTGACATCGTCGATGGCATCGATAATCCAAGTGTTTTTTGAATTTAAATTTCCCAGTAACTCATTTAAATTTTCTTCTGTCAAAAAGTCATCAATCAAATTAATGACACAATCTGAATTAATCTCTTTAATTCTATTGGCCATAACTTCAATTTTGGATTCTCCAACCGTTGACTCCAAAGCAGGCAACTGACGGTTAATATTACTTTCGGCCACAACATCTAAGTCGATCAAAGTTAAATGCCCAATCCCTGATCGTGTCAAAGCTTCCACGCACCAAGAACCAACGCCGCCAACACCAGCAATCACAACATGTGCTTTGCTTAGAATATCAGTTGCATCTTTTTGATATAAACGATTTAAACCTGAAAATCGACGATCATAATCCATAATATTTTCCAATAAAAAAGCACCAATACATATGATCAGTGCTTACTTGTTTACTCAATCATTAATCAATTAATAATTTTTCAATTTAAATTTAGACTCAGCTTTTAAATCATCACGAGTAACAGCTTTTGTATCACCCATACGAATGCGTAATGACACGTTATTTTTCGAATCCGCATTCGCAATAGCTTCTTCAGCAGAGATCAATCCTTGCGCATATAAATCATATAAAGCCTGATCAAAAGTACGCATTCCTGTTGTGCCACCATTTTCCATCGCATCAGGAATGGTATCCAATCGACCTTTCATGATCAGCTCTTGAATATATGGCGTATTAAGCATCACTTCAACTGCTGGTACCAATTTGCCATTCAAGCCTTTCACTAATCGCTGTGAAATAATTGCTTTAATGTTTAAAGATAAATCGACTAACAGCTGAGCACGTGCAGACTCTGGGAAAAAGTTAACAATTCTATCCAAAGCACCAATCGCATTATTAGCATGCAAAGTGGTTAAACATAAATGCCCTGTAATCGAGAAATTAATCACAGCCTTCATAATTTCTGTACTACGAACTTCACCCACCAAGATAACATCTGGCGCTTCACGCATCGCTGATTGCAATGCCGCTTCATAACTATGCGTATCTAAGCCAACTTCACGCTGCCCAATGATTGAACGCTTATGCTCATACACAAACTCAATGGGATCTTCTACCGTTAAAATATGCCCTGCTGAATGCGATGCTCGATAATCAATCATAGATGCTAGACTCGTGGATTTCCCACTGCCTGTCGCGCCTACAACCAATACCAAACCTCGCTTTTCCATAATAATTTTCTTAAAAATTTCTGGAACTCGCAAATCTTCCATTTTAGGAATATCAGCCTTAACGTAACGAATCACCATACCGTATTCATTTCGTTGCTTAAAGATATTGACCCTGAAGCGAGCACCCTCATCCAATTTAATTGCAAAGTTTAATTCTAACTCTTTAGTAAACTCAGCTGATTGTGCTTCTGTTAATAATCCAAAAATAGCATTTTTAACTGTTTCCGCAGAAAGTGGATCTTTACCTAAATGCTGAACTATCCCGTTCAATTTTATACAAACAGGCGCATTCGGATACATGAAAAGATCCGAACCATTTTTTTCTACCATAAACCGCAGGAAGGGTGAAATATCCATTTTATTATTCTCAGCTGGTTAAATGTTATAGGTAATCTATTCTAACCTTCTTTGCTACCTTATCAAGAACACCATTAATAAATTTGTAACTTTGATCGCCACCAAACTTCTTAGCTAAATTTACAGCTTCATTGATGATAACTTTATAAGGAATCTCAGGATGCGTCACTAACTCATAGCAACCAATCCATAATACAGCTTTCTCAACTAAATCCAATTGTTCAATTGGGCGATCCAACAATGGGGAGATTAATTCATTTGTTTCAGCTTGACCTTTAATAGCGCCACGCAAAATATTTGAAAAAGCTTCATTATTTGCTTTGATAAAATCTGGATTTTCAGCCAAATTTCTTTCAATTTCTGCCACTTGGCTTTGTGATACTTGCCATTCGTATAATCCTTGAAGTGCAAAGCGTCTTGCCCACATCATACGTTCAAATTCACGTTTATTTGACATCCTATTTCCTCATAAACAATAAAAGCATCTAAATTAGATGCTTTTATAATAATTATTTAAATCTCTGTATTACTCTGCGCTGATGAACAATTCTGTTCCTTCATGCTCTTGCTCTCTTTCTTTACGACGCTCATCATGATAAGCCAAGCCCGTACCTGCAGGAATTAAACGACCCACAATTACGTTCTCTTTCAAGCCACGTAAATCATCTTTCAAGCCACGAACAGATGCTTCTGTTAACACACGTGTTGTTTCTTGGAACGATGCTGCTGAGATGAAGCTTTCTGTTGCCAATGATGCTTTTGTAATACCCAATAAAATTGGTTGATACGTCGCAGGCACTTTACCTTCTTTAATCAAGCGAGCATTGTCACGAAGCAATTGAGTTTTCTCAACTTGTTCACCTTTGATGTAATCAGTGTCATTTGCTTCCACAATTTCAACTTTGCGCAACATTTGACGAATGATAACTTCAATGTGTTTATCAGAGATTTTTACACCTTGTAAACGGTAAACGTCTTGAATTTCTTTTACTAAGTACGCAGCCAATTCTTTAACGCCCAACAAACGTAAGATATCGTGTGAACTCAATTCACCATCAACGATGATCTCACCTTTCTCAACGCTTTCACCTTCGAACACGTTGATTGTACGCCATTTTGGAATCAACTCTTCGTAAACATTACCTTCACGATCAGTGATCACTAAACGTTGTTTACCTTTTGTTTCTTTACCGAAGCTCACAACACCACCAATTTCAGCCAAGATTGCAGCTTCTTTTGGACGACGTGCTTCAAATAAATCAGCAACGCGTGGCAAACCACCCGTGATATCACGTGTTTTTGAAGATTCTTGTGGAATACGTGCTAAAACGTCACCCACTGATACTGGAGCATTATCGTTTAATGTAACAATCGCACCCACTGGCAATGTATAGATTGCTGCAATATCAGAACCTGGCAATGTTAATGGATCACCATTAGCATCAACGACATGAATCGCAGGACGTTTATCTTTACCACCACCGCGTGATTTAGAATCCAATACGCTTAAATGTGTCAAACCTGTAATTTCATCTGTTTGTTTCTGAACATTGATGCCTTCATCAAAGTCTTCAAACTTAACAAAACCTGTTGCTTCTACAACAACTGGGTATGTATGCGGATCCCATGTTGCAACGATATCACCAACATTAACTTCTTCACCTTCATGAACAGATAAAGTTGCACCGTAAGGTACTTTATAGCGTTCACGGTTACGACCGAATTCATCCGTAATGATGATTTCACCCGAACGAGATGTCGATACCAATTGGTTTTCTGTGTTCTTAACTGTTTTCATTTTCACAAGTTTCAACAAACCTTTTGTTTTAACTTGTACGCTTGAAATTGCAGCTGCTCTAGATGCTGTACCACCGATATGGAACGTACGCATCGTTAACTGTGTACCTGGCTCACCGATTGATTGTGCAGCGATAACACCTACAGATTCACCTGGGTTAACAATGTGACCACGACCTAAGTCACGACCATAACATTTTGCACATAAACCGAATAAGTTTTCACAAGTGATAGCAGAGCGAACGATCATTTCATCCACACCTTTATCATCTAGGATTTCTGCAGCAGCTTCATCAATCAATGTACCCGCTGGGAACAATACTTCATCGCTACCAGGAATGAATACATCTTGTGCCGTTACCAAGCCTAATACACGCTCACTTAGACGCTCAATAACGTCACCACCTTCAACCGTTGGTGTCATTAATAAGCCATCAGTCGTTCCACAGTCATCTGTTACAACAACCAAGTCTTGTGCAACGTCAACCAAACGACGTGTTAAGTAACCTGAGTTAGCTGTTTTCAATGCTGTATCCGCAAGACCTTTACGAGCACCATGCGTTGATACGAAGTATTGAAGAACATCTAGACCTTCACGGAAGTTCGCTGTAATTGGCGTTTCGATGATCGAACCATCAGGTTTTGCCATCAAACCACGCATACCAGCTAACTGACGAATCTGCGCGGCACTACCACGAGCACCTGAGTCGGCCATCATAAAGATAGAGTTGAATGAGTCTTCTAAAACTTCATTGCCATCGTTATCAATATTGCGGTCTTTACTCAAGTTTTTCATCATCACTTTGGCAACTTCTTCGTTTGTACGAGACCAAATATCGATAACTTTATTGTAACGCTCACCGTTTGTTACCAAACCTTGTGCGTATTGTTCTTGAACTTCTTTAACTTCAGCTTCAGCTTCACGAATAATGCCTTCTTTCTCTACAGGAATTACCATGTCTTCATAACCAACAGAAGAACCTGAACGCATTGCGTAGTAGAAACCTGTATACATCAAACGGTCAGCAAAGATAACTGTATCTTTCAAACCTAAACGACGATACGCTTGGTTAATTAAGTTAGAAATTACTTTTTTCGTCAACGCACGGTCGATCAATGCAAAAGGTAAACCTTTTGGCAAAATATCTGATAATAAAACACGACCCACAGTTGTTGTTACACGACGAACTTTTTCATGCTCTTGTGCATCTTCAAACATATATGCAGGTAAACGAACCTGAACTTTTGCATGAAGATCTACTTCTTTCGATTGGTATGCACGCAATACTTCTGAGTAATCAGCGAAGATCATGCCTTCACCTTTTACACGTGCACGATCACGAGTCATATAGTACAAGCCTAAAACAACGTCCTGTGAAGGTACGATGATTGGCTCACCATTTGCAGGTGACAGAATATTGTTTGAAGACATCATCAATGCACGTGCTTCTAATTGTGCTTCGATTGATAATGGAACGTGAACAGCCATTTGGTCACCATCGAAGTCGGCGTTAAACGCTGTACATACTAATGGGTGCAACTGAATCGCTTTACCTTCAATCAAGATTGGTTCAAACGCTTGAATACCTAATCTATGCAATGTTGGTGCACGGTTCAATAATACTGGATGTTCCGAGATTACCTCTTCTAAAACGTCCCAAACTTCAGGCGCTTCTCTCTCTACTAACTTCTTAGCCGCCTTAATTTTTAAAGCGATGCCACGAGAAATTAATTTAGAGAAAATGAATGGTTTGAATAATTCCAAAGCCATTTTTTTTGGTAAACCACATTGGTGCAAGCGTAATGTTGGTCCAACCACGATTACAGAACGACCTGAGTAGTCAACACGTTTACCCAATAAGTTCTGACGGAAACGACCTTGTTTACCTTTGATCATATCAGCCAAAGATTTCAATGGACGTTTGTTTGTACCTGTAATTGCACGACCACGACGACCATTATCTAATAATGAGTCAACAGCTTCTTGCAACATACGTTTTTCGTTACGCACGATAATATCTGGCGCGCTTAGCTCTAATAAACGTTTCAAACGGTTATTACGGTTGATTACGCGACGATATAAATCATTCAAGTCTGAAGTTGCGAAACGACCACCATCCAATGCTACCAATGGACGTAAATCTGGTGGTAATACTGGCAATACAGTCAAGATCATCCACTCTGGTTTATTGCCAGATTGAATGAATGATTCGATCAATTTCACACGCTTAGATAAACGTTTGAATTTAGTTTCTGAACCTGTTTCTTCTAATTCTTCACGTAAACGAGAAACTTCTTGTTCTAAATCTAAAGCTTTCAATAAGTCTAAAATTGCTTCTGCACCCATTTTTGCTTCAAATTCATCACCGTGTTCTTCGATGATGTCTAAGAATTCTTCATCCGTTAGAATTTGACCATGTTCTAATGGCGTCATACCTGGATCAGTTACAACGAATGATTCGAAATATAAAATTTTCTCGATATCACGCAATGTCATATCCAATAACAAACCGATACGACTTGGTAAAGATTTCAAATACCAAATATGCGCAACTGGTGATGCTAAATCAATGTGACCCATTCTTTCACGGCGCACTTTAGCAACCGTTACTTCAACACCACATTTTTCACACACAACACCACGGTGTTTCAAACGCTTATATTTACCACATAAACATTCATAATCTTTTACTGGTCCGAAGATACGAGCACAGAACAAACCATCGCGCTCTGG
>CANRJJ010000041.1 GCA_947630895.1 uncultured Wohlfahrtiimonas sp.
TCGTCATCAACAAATTGTAACTTTTCTTCCAATCTTCGATAAATGGATTCATCACTCCAAGCACAAGAATTACTTGGTCCACCAATTAGGATAATTAATTGATTTTGTTTTTCAGCCTTCTGTAAAGATATGGCATTGATTGCACCATCAGTAACTAGGACATTGTCTTTTTCAATGACTTGATCATGCCTTGGAATAATGCAATAACTGAACCATGATTTAGGCAAAGAAGGCTTCATTATCACTATATTCTTTGCATGATATTTAAGCCGATAATAAATCAGTCCAAAATGCGTTCTATGCCCAGTACCAATCACGATACTATTTTGATTAATTTTAGGTGCGCATCGCCCTAAGCTTAACAAATACTGCCAAAGAGAAAATGCAGGGATAGATTCTATCTCAACTAGTTCTTCTGATAATTGCTGTAATGCTTTCGCCAAACCTTCACTTTGTCGCAAGTGACCTATTTTATAATCATTTAAGTAATATATTTTTTTCATAAGCCCGAAATGCAAAAAACCCCAGAACGTATTCTAGGGTTTTTCATAAATAATTGTCTGAAATTATTTAGCTTTGATTGTAAGTTTCTCTTTAATACGAGCTTTCTTACCTTCAAGGTTACGCAAGTAGTAAATTTTCGCTTTGCGAACATCACCACGGCGTTTAACATCTAATGATGCGATTAATGGGCTGAATGTTTGGAACGTACGTTCTACACCAACACCGTGAGAAATCTTACGAACTGTGAACGCTGAACCCATACCGCGATTACGCTTAGCGATAACTACGCCTTCGAATGCCTGAATACGCTCACGGTTTCCTTCTTTAACTTTAACGTTGACAACAACCGTATCTCCTGTTGAAAACTCAGGAAGCTGACGGCTCATCATCTCTTGCTCTAATTGCTGTACGATATTCATAATTTGATAAACCTATTGTTCAAAACCAACTATATAAGAATTGGTAACCATAAAAAGGAAAACATTGTATACCATTTAAAATTAAATTGCATATTTTTTGCAAGATCTTAGATAAAAATATCTATTGCACCAGCACCTTCTCGGATAATTTCTGGGATACCTGAAGTCAGATCAATCACTGTCGTTGCTGAATGGCTACAATCACCGACATCAATTATAGCATCAACTCGCTTTTCTAACAGATCTTCTATTTGATATATTTCACGCAAATCTTCAGCAGAATAATTTGGCAATGTTACCGTTGTTGATAAAAATGGCTCATTTAAAGCATCTAATAATGCACGAGTAATTTTATGATCAGGTACACGAAGACCGATTGTTTTACGTTTAGGTGTTAATAGCTTCTTAGGAATATCTTTAGAACCTTGTAAAATAAACGTATAAGGCCCTGGTAACACTGCTCGCAATAAACGATATTGGCTATTATCCACCATCGCATATGTTGCCAATTCTGATAAATCACGACATACCAATGAGAAAAAATGCGTATCGTCCACTTCTCTTATGCGACGAATACGCTCCATTCCCTGTTGATTACCGATCATACAACAAAAGCTATAACTAGAATCCGTTGGATAAACCAAAATACCGCCTGACCGCAAAATTTCAACAGCTTGCGTAATCATGCGCTCTTGTGGATTTTCAGGATGAATATATAAAATCATACAAACCTCTGCCAATTTAACGCCAGCCATTGTAACGCAATGATAGTAGAAGCTGTTTCTATTTCGCCTTCTACCAACATCTTATTTGCCTCTTCACGAGAAACGACAAAAGCTTTAATATCCTCATGCTCTTCAGGCAAACCAAAATAACCACCCGCATTAGATAAATCAGTCAAAGCCAAAAATAGATGTAATTTTTCATTACTACCACCAACAGAAGTAAAAAATTCACAGATTGATATTAAATTACTAATATTCAATCCAGCTTCTTCTTTGGCTTCTCTTTCAGCAACATTAATTATTGGCTCATCTATTTTGTCTACCAATCCTGCAATTAGCTCAATCATCCAAGGAGATTGAGCTTTTCCTGCCGATGCTATTCGCAACTGTTTTGTGAGTAAAATCGTATCTGTAACTGGATCATAAGGTAAAACGGCAACAGCATCTAAACGCACAACTACTTCACGACGCACATCATGAATCATCTCACCTGAAAATGTAGGATGATCAAAAATAATTTCATCCACTTTATAAAAACCATCAAATTTTCTTGTATGGCTTTGTATTTTAATTTTCTGCACATCAGGGAGAGTCATCATTTAAACACCATATTGATCGCGATATTTTTTCATATTCTGTAATGTTTCTGCATTATCACCAGAAACCTCTAAGTATTGAATCAAATCACTCATTGTGATTAATGAACAAACTGTTAAGCCATAATTTTTACGCATTTCTTGTACTGCTGATAATTCTGTTTGACCTCTTTCTTCACGATCTAGCATCAATACAACACAACTTGCTTTAGCATCAGACTTTTCAATTAGCTCAAGAGATTCTCTGATTGCTGTTCCCGCTGTCATCACATCGTCAATCAATAAGATTTCACCTTGCAGTGCTGAACCGACAATCATCCCGCCTTCACCATGAGCTTTTGCTTCTTTACGATTAAAACTCCATGGATAATTTTTGCCGTATTTACTATATAGCGCTGAAACTGTGCTAGAAACTAATGGAATACCTTTATATGCAGGACCAAACATCATATCGAATGAAAGATTATTTTCTTCAATCATCTCAGCATAAAACTCACCTAATTTAGCTAAAGCTTCACCTGTATTAAAAGCACCTGCATTAAAAAAATATGGGCTCACTCGACCAGATTTTAATGTAAATTGCCCAAATTTTAATGCTTCATATTGAATGGCTAATTCGATAAATGCTTTTTGATGATCTTTCATGCTCTTTCCTAAAATTTCAATCTGACAAAAAATATACGAAAAAAAAGCCATGTTAACATGGCTTAAAAATTTATATGTAAATTAACGGCCCCAAGTTCTCACTTGTCCGCTATCGATATGTACAAAGTTAGAACGACTATAATAGCCAACGCCACCTGCTTTTAATGACAAAGCTGCGCGTTTTAAATTGGATACTGCAACACCTGGCATTCTAATATCTATTGCTCTACCTTGCATATGGAAACTATTTTTAGCTACTCCACCTTGCTGACGACTTAACATCGAGTTAGTTTGTGGAGAACGATAGCCACTTAAAGCATGAGTTGGCTTGTGATAACCCAATTGTAAACGCAATGCATACAACTGATCTAAAACATGAGGATCATATAATTTTGCTGTTTTTGTACGACGATCACGCAATGCCCAAGAAACCTCATCCAAAGATTCGCGAATGTAACCTTCGCCTGGAATCCAATAGATAATTCTTGTTGTTTCACCCAAAGCAGGAGTAAAAATTCTTAACTCTCTCTCTTTTGTGACTGCTTCTTTAGCAAGTGCAGGCTGCATTCCGAACAAACCTAATAAAGATGTTGCTGCTACCGCGCCTGTTGCCAATTTTAATAAATTTCTACGATTTTCACATACTAATTCGTTGTGTGCAGAAATATACTGTTCAAATGATACTGCATCATCAATCATTTCAATAACGCCCGATTGATTTTCTTCGAGAGTATTCATACTACCTCTTCTTTTAATTGTAAAACGTTAAATCTTTGATACTCAAAGATTTAATAGTAAATGGGTAAAATAAATTTTCTTAAAAATTCAATACATTAGCGCAAATTCTAACGATTACTCACTATACATGCAAGAAAAAAATCAAAAACTAGCATTTAGTATTAAGCCAAAGGTTGTATGTTAGAATTACAACTCTTAATTTTAGCCTCAAGTTTGGAAGATTACAAAGCTATGGATGATCAGCAAATTCAACACCTCAAGATACCTCCTCATTCAATTGAAGCAGAACAAGCGCTTTTAGGTGCTCTACTTTATGACACTGAAGGCTGGCAACGAATTGATGGAAAATTGAATCCTATCGACTTCTATAGAGGCGATCATCGCCAAATCTTTATAGCTATTCAGCATCTAGCTGAAAGCGGTAAACCCATTGATATTTTAACGGTTGCCGATCACTTAGAACAACAAAGCAAACTAGAAGAAGCTGGCGGAAGACCTTATTTAGCAATGCTTGCTGCTGAAACGACAGGTGCAACGAACATTACTGCTTATGCAGATATTATCCGTGAACGCTCAATCATCAGACAATTAATTGGTGCAGGCTCAAAAATTGTTGATACAGGATTCAATCCTGAAGGTAAAACTTCAGCTGAATTATTAGAAGATGCTGAAAAAAGTGTATTTGCGATAGCAGAACAAGGTACAAAAGCAGGCGAAGGTTTATTAGACATCAATACTGTTTTACAAGCATCTCTCCAACGCTTAGATGAGCTAGGAAAAATTGAAGATGGTATTACGGGTGCTCCAACTGGCTGGACTGAATTTGACAATATGACATCTGGCTTGCAAAACGGTGACATGATCGTTGTTGCGGGCCGTCCATCGATGGGTAAAACAACATTTGCCATGAACATTGTTGAAGCTGTTGCGCTTTATACTAAAAAACCAATCGCCGTATTCAGTATGGAAATGCCCGCCGAACAACTTGTGATTCGTATGTTCTCTTCTCTTGGACGTATCGAACAAACTAATCTTCGTAAAGGCAAGTTGGATACACATGAGATGCAGCGCCTCGTAAGTGCAACAAAACAATTGAATCAAACTAAAATCTTTATTGATGATGCTGGTGGGCTCAGTCCATCTGAAATGCGCGCCCGTGCTCGCCGTCTAAAAAGAGATGAAAAAGGTCTTGGTTTAATCATGGTGGATTACCTTCAGTTGATGAAGGTACCAGGTTTAGGTGATCAACGTGTTGCGGAGGTTTCTGAAATCTCTCGATCTTTAAAATTAATGGCGCGTGAGTTAGAAGTTCCTGTTATTGTATTATCGCAGCTTAACCGAAGCTTGGAGCAACGTCCGAATAAACGACCAATCATGAGTGACTTACGTGAATCAGGTGCGATCGAGCAAGATGCCGATCTAATTTGTTTCATTTATCGTGATGAAGTATACAATCCAGAAAGCCCGGAAAAAGGTGTCGCAGAAGTGATTATTGGTAAACAACGTAACGGTCCGATTGGTACTGTTAAATTAGCCTTCCAAGGCAAATATTCACGCTTTGCAAACTTATCTACTATTGATTACAACAGCCTAAATAACAATGATGAATAGAGGTCAACTATGCAGCAGGCATATAAAATATATTTTGATGGAGAGATAGCACCGAATTTTAATCCAGATGAAGTACAAAAACGTGCGCAAGCCGTTTTTCGTCTTGATGATGTAAAAGTAAAACAGTTGTTTAATGGTTCAAAACATATCCTAAAAGATGGATTATCTTTAGAAGAATGCGAAACATATATCACACAACTGGCTTCCATTGGCTTAGTTGGCAAATATGCGGCCTCTAATGATGAGAAGTTGCAATCAAATGTTATTTCTGAGAATCTAAAAACCTTTACAACATCTAAAGAGTCTAATAACAATATGAGTAATTCATCAGAAAATAAACCTCGCTCTAAAGCACTTCCTATAGTTTTACTTGCTGCCATCGTTGCTGGTGGCGGTTTTTATGCTTGGCAAGAAGGTTATGTCAATTTCCTCTTTGATCACCAAACCGCAGAATTATCTCAAGCTGAATTACAGGTAAACAATGTAGTATCTTCCACCGATTCAATCGCTAACAATACTGTATTACCAAATACTAATATTAATACTATTGAGCTATGTACAGATCCCGAAGTCAGTAAGCTACTAGAAAAAGTTTTAGCGGAAGGAATCCCTCAACTGATTCAACAATCTTCTCCTGATATCAACTTAACCATCAGCGACTACTCAAACAACCAAGAACTTTATTTTGACCAAACACGCAACAAAAGATTATGCGGTGTTTTGGCTCAGTTCTCTGTAGACGCGCCAAATATTTCACAAAACATCGACAATCCATCCATTGTTTATGAAGTGATTTATGAAATTCAAAAAGAGAATGACAGCGCAATACGTTTAAGCACTTTTAGACAAAAAATTATTTCCTCTAATATACAAACTGTCGCTGACTCACAATAACCAAAGTACATAAAGCTGTTATTGCAAATACGAATAACAGCAAAATTTATGCTAGGATTGTCAGACCTAAAATTTAACAAGAGTTAAGGTATAAACATGACACAAAACATCATTATTCTTAAGGAACATGCGCCTAAAGAAAAACGCGTATCTGTAGATCCTTTCGTTGCAAAAAAATTCAAAGAGTTAGGTTTTTCAATCACCCTAGCTCCTAATGCTGGACAACAAGCTTATTTTCCAAATGCTAGCTATCAAGATGTTACGGTAGAAATGCCTACATTTAATGACAATGATATTGTGCTATGCGTGCAAGCACCAAGCATTGAAACTATTAAATCATTCAAACCTGGCACAATTGTTGTTGGACTCTTAAATCCTTATCAAAGCCCAGAAGTTGTAAAAGCTCTGAAAGAACAAAAAATCACATCTTTAGCGATGGAATTAATTCCTCGCATTACCCGCGCACAAAGTATGGATGCACTGTCTTCTCAAGCAACAATCTTGGGTTATGAAGGCGTATTAATGGCAGCTTCATTATCTCCACGCTTATTCCCAATGCTAACAACAGCAGCAGGTAGTATTCGCCCTGCAAAAGTTGTTGTGATTGGCGCAGGTGTTGCAGGCTTACAAGCAATCGGGACTGCTCGCCGTTTAGGTGCACAAGTTGAAGCTTATGACATTCGCCCTGATGCGAAAGAACAAGTTGAATCTCTAGGCGCTAAACTTATTGATACAGGCGTTAATGCAGCAGGCGAAGGTGGTTATGCTCGTGAATTAACAGCTGATGAAATTGCAATGCAAGCTGAAGCCTTGAAAAAACATTTAAGCAAAGCACATGCCGTCATTAGTACAGCAGCAATCCCAGGTCGTAAAGCACCACTCATTATCACAAAAGATATGGTGGATGAAATGATTGAAGGTGCTGTGATTATTGATCTTGCAGCTGAAACAGGCGGAAACTGTGAGTTAACAAAACCAGGCAGCATTGTTCACCATAATAACGTGATCATTTCTGGCCCATTAAATGTTGCATCTCAAGCACCATTACATGCATCAGAAATGTATGCTAAAAATCTATTAAATTTACTTTCACCATTTATGGCTGAAGGTCAATTAACTTTGGATTATGAAGACGAAGTAATCGCACAATGTCTCTTAACAAAAGATGGTGAAATTGTGCATGAACGCGTCCGTCAAGTATTGGAGAATTAATCATGATTACACTTTTCGTAATAGCTTTGGCCGCAATCGTAGGATTTGAAATTATCTCACGTGTGCCTGCTATCTTGCATACACCATTAATGTCAGGTTCAAACTTTATTCATGGCGTTGTACTAATCGGTGCAATGGTTGCATTAGGTGAAGCAGAAGGTTTTTGGCAAACAACATTAGGATTCATCGCTGTTGTATTTGGTGCAGCGAATGCTGTGGGTGGTTATGTAGTGACTGAACGCATGCTAGAAATGTTTAAACCAAGCGATAAAAAGGGGACTAAATAATGTTATCAGGTTTATTACAATTTATCGTTAACCTCGGTTACTTTGCGACAGCCATCACATTCATCTTCGCATTAAAACGTATGAGCCACCCTTCTACTGCGCGCTCGGGCATTATTTGGGCAGGCTATGCAATGGCATTTGCAACAGTCATCACATTCATCCACCCTGCGATTCATGGTAACTATTTCTTGATGATTATTGCCATTTTGATTGGTGGAATCATTGCGAATATTACTGCTAAAAATGTGGCAATGACTGATATGCCACAAATGATCGCTATTTATAATGGCGTAGGTAGTGCCTCAGCAGCATGTATCGCGGCAATCACATTATTGCGCACTGGTACTTTGGTTGAAATTCATACTGAAGCAAACTCATTTAGAGAATTACCACCAATGCTATTGTTAGCAGGAATTGGTGGCTTGATTGGCTTAATCTCTTTCACAGGCTCTATCGTTGCTTGGATGAAATTAGATGGCCGTATGAGCAAAGTTATCCGCATTAAAGGCAGAAATGCGATTAATGGTATGCTTTTATTAGTATCATTACTGTTCGTTATTATGCTTGCAAATGTAAACGTACATACAGGAGCACCTAGCTATTCAATGATTATCTTATTATTCTTAGCTGCAGCTGTATTGGGCGTATTGATTGCAATTCCAATTGGTGGTGCAGATATGCCAGTCATCATCTCTTTATTCAATGCATTAACAGGTTTAGCTGTTGCATTTGAAGGTATTGCGATGAACAACTACGGTTTAGTTGTTGCTGGTATGGTTGTTGGTGCCGCTGGTTCTCTCTTAACAATCTTGATGGCAAAAGCAATGAACCGTTCATTGGCAAATGTACTGTTCTCAAACTTTGGTGAAGCACAAGCAAGCACAGAAGAAATTTCAGGTAGCTTAAAACCTGTAACTGCTGATGATGCTGCAATCACTATGGCTTATGCACAAAAAGTGATTATCGTTCCTGGATATGGTTTAGCTGTAGCGCAAGCACAGCATAAAGTTGCTGAATTAACGAAGCTTTTAGAAGACAAAGGCGTTGATGTTAAGTTTGCTATCCATCCTGTTGCTGGCCGCATGCCTGGCCACATGAACGTATTGTTGGCTGAAGCAGGTATTCCTTATGATTTAATCTATGATCTTGATGAGATCAATGATGAATTCAAAGATACTGATGCAGTATTAGTGATTGGTGCAAATGATGTTGTGAATCCTGTGGCGAGAACAGATAAATCAAGCCCTATTTACGGCATGCCAATTTTAAATGCTGATATGGCAAAACAAGTATTCGTTGTAAAACGCGGTCAAGGCGCGGGCTTCTCTGGCATTGAGAATCACTTATTCTACTTAGACAATACAAATATGGTTTACGGCGATGCACAAAAAGCGGTAAATGAAATGATCGCTGCCATCAAAACACTGTAAGCAATATATATTTAAATGATATAAAGCGTCCTTCACGGACGCTTTTTTATTATAATCACAATAATGATCACTATAATTTCAAGTATATAATATGCAAAAACAATTCTTTGAAGTTCGCAGAAAGCTCAATCAACAAACTTTCTTGCTCTATACATTATTCTTTATTGTGACTACACTGCTTTTGACTTGCGTTCACTTGCTAATCTCGCGCATCGATTGGCATCGTACTACATCTGAATTATCTCTCAAACTCAATCATCAACTCGATTGGGATTCAGAAATTAACGTCACAATTACCTCATCCCTACTAATTTTTATCGTTAGCTGTTTTTTATATAAATATTTCACAACCCGCCGTGGCGATTTAATTGCCCGTCAATTAGGTGGCACTGAAATCACAAACAATCATAGCAATCCATATTACACGGCATTTAATCGTGCCATTATCGAAATGTCCATTACTGCAGGCATTACCCCACCTCGAGCCTTTATATTAATGAATGATGATACTATTAATGCATTTGCAGCAGGCACAACAGATAAAGATGCCGTCATCGCCATTACAAAAGGCGCACTAGCATCATTAACACCTTCCGAACTTAAAGCTTTAGTTGCTCATGAAGTAAGTCATATCGCGAATGGTGACACACGAATGAATCGCAAAATCACTGCTGTAATTTTTGGATTTATGGCATTAACAACAATTTCATACGGCCTATTCAGAATTGGTAGCAATTTATCTCGCACAAGCAGTAATAAAAAAAATAATACACTCGCAATCATGTTGGCATTTTTTGTTGCTGCATTAGCAGTATTAGTGATCAGTAAAATATTAGAATTCTTTGGAAAGATCATTCAAGCTTGTTTATCAAGAAAGCGAGAATACTATGCTGATAGCCAAGCGGTTGTTAGCATGCGTGAAACATATCCTATCTACAGCCTACTGAATAAATTAAAAGATTCTCAAAGAGAACCCAAAAATCGACATGCTGAAAATTTTGGTAAAAAACTATCTGAAAAATTCGGAAAAAATAATGCACCAGAATATCAACACTTCTACTTTGATCATCAATCTATGTTTAGCATTTTGGCGACGCATCCACCCTTGGATAAACGCCTTGAAGCGATTCATCAAATGATGAATGCCAATGATCGTGCAGCCATTTATAGAAACAATGAAGAACAGACCCTAGCTGAACTTTATGGTAATGATTGGAGACACCATCAACCTTTTGAAGAGTAAACCTTATTATTCTAAACATAAAAAAAACCTGAAATTACTTTCAGGTTTTTTATCAATTGGCGCGCCCAGAAGGAGTCGAACCTCCGACCGCCTGGTTCGTAGCCAGGTACTCTATCCAGCTGAGCTATGGGCGCATATCTCAAAAGAGGAGAGCATTATAGCCTATATTTTCTATCTGTCAAATTTTCATATGACAAATACCAAAAAACCCTGAAATAAATTTCAGGGCTTCTATCAATTGGCGCGCCCAGAAGGAGTCGAACCTCCGACCGCCTGGTTCGTAGCCAGGTACTCTATCCAGCTGAGCTATGGGCGCTTGTCTCAAAAGAGGTGCTCATTATATCCGTATTTAAATATCTGTCAAATCTTATTTATGCCTATTTTTTAAGCATATCAGCTAGCCCAGCAAAAGGATTATGTTTTACATCAATTTTTTGATCTTCTGTGATGACATATTGAGCACGCAATGCTTCTTCTTGACGCTGATGCTCATTGTCATGGCAGTACAAACACAACAATTCCCAGTTGCTACCATCAGAAGGATTATTGTCATGATCATGATCTTTATGATGAACTGTTAATTCAAACAAATTAGTGCGTGTAAACTCACGTGTACAGCGTCCACAAATCCAAGGATACAATTTTAATGCTTGCTCACGATAACCAGAAGCTCGCTTATCCGCTTCTTTTCTTGCATTGGCAACGATTTCATCCAAACGGCTTTTAGAAATTGCAGTCATAACTTAGGCATTTCCTTTCAATACTCTATGTTTTTCAATATTCCATTCACGCTCTTTAATTGTTGCACGCTTATCATGATCCTTCTTACCTTTAGCTAAGCCGATTTCAGCCTTTACCATGCCCGTTTTCCAATACAAAGATAAAGGAACAATCGTATAGCCTTTACGATCAATACTACCCATCAAGCGATCAATCTCGTGCTTATGCAATAACAATTTACGCGTACGGATAGGATCAGCATGCACATGAGTTGATGCTGACATCAATGGAGAGATATGCGCGCCAAATAAAAATGCTTCGCCATCCTTGAAGGTGACATAAGCTTCTTTAATTTGCGCTTTACCAGCTCTAATACTTTTAACTTCCCAACCCATCAAGCTAATGCCAGCCTCTACTTTTTCTTCTATAAAATAATCATGGAAGGCTTTTTTATTCACTGCGATTTGTGGATTGAATGCAGGTTTTTTCTTACTCATTAAATTTTTCTCTAAATCTTGTGATTACAACGTGCCCATAATCTAACATAATCCCGAATATTTGAGAATTTTCAAACGCATTAAATCATTTTATTTACACAATAAAATACCCTCTAAATTTCTTTAGAGGGTAATGAGACAATTTATTTTTGCAGATCTTTAAATACATCCCATAAGTGATCACAATCTTCCCTGTTTTCAACTTTAACCATATTAAAAAGCTGTGGCTTTGAACCATCTAAATATTCGCGCAAATGCATGTCAGAAAAACCATTCTCAGCGGCGTCTTCTTTTGTACTGCAATAGTAAACTTTTTTAATATTTGCCCACATCATCACAGCTACACACATCGGACAAGGCTCACAAGTGGCATAAATTTCACAATCCGATAAATCCATAGTATCTAATTTCTTACAGGCTTCTCGTACCGCAACCATTTCCGCATGAGCAGAAGGATCAGTGTCTTTAACCATCGTATTACCAACAGTAACAATTACCTCACCATTTCTAACGACTGTTGCACCAAAAGGGCCACCATAACCTTTCTTCATACCTTCAATTGTTGCATCACAAGCCAATGCTAAATAATCTTTTTCAGACATATTAATTCTCCTTTTTCGTCAATGAAATTAATGTATATAAAATGAAAGATGAAATTAAACCTGAGAAAAATGCAAAATTATTAATATATTTTAAAATCAATATATTCGGAAAGAATGCGCCAATCATAGAAAATGAAAATGAAATAATTAATACAATAATTGCTTGTTTATTATAAAAATATGCATCTTTTGCTTTGGTTGTTGTACTGATATAAATTTGTTTCAAATCTATATAGCCTTTTCTACGAATGAAATAATCAGATAACATAATGCCCGTGATAGGTCCAAACATAGAACCAATAAAACTATAAAAGTAAAACAATGTTTCTTGGCTTTCAACAAGTTTCCACGGCATGATTAACGTGCCAATAATTGCAGTAATCACACCACCTTTAATTACTGTCATTTTACTTGGAAATAAAGCTACTAATTGGAGTCCTGCTGGAAATAAATTACCAAATACAACAAAAGCCGTTGCTCCCATATTTAAAGCTAAAATAAGTGGAATAACTGCCCAGTTACTCTCCATTTTATCAATCGCATACACAATATTAAAAATTGAACTATTGAAGGCAATTTTTGTTCCTGCTATCAAACTCACACAAGTAATGGCAAATAACACATAAGATAAAATGAAACCTAAAGGTAAGCCTATTGCCATAGATTTCACATCTTTAGCTCTTTGCGTAAAGTCCCCAATATTTACCACAGGTCCCGCCCAATTTGAAACCAATGCACTAACACAAGCGATAAAAATTGGAATTGAAAATTGTGCATTATCAGGCTTAAAATTATAAACATTCTCAAATCCGCCTGCGATTGAAATTGCCCAAACTGCTGCACCAATTATAAAAAGGTAAACCACAGGAGATGCATAAGTTCCTAATTTATCTAAAACCTTAGTGCCTCCCATAAATAAGCCTACAGTTATGACCCAGACTAAAATAAAGCTTATCGCTGTATAGTATGGTAATCCTAGAAAATCACAGCCACCACCTATCGAAAAGTAATCTGGAAATATTCTTGCAAAAATAACATCAAATGCTTGAGCCGTAATCACACTTTGCGTACCAAAAAATACTAGTCCCGCGATCAGCCCTCTTGCAAGTGCAGGAATAATTGAGCCCTTCACACCAAATACAGAATGCAGAAGCATGGCAAATGGTATGCCATATTTTTGAGAGGATATACCATTAATAACATAAAAAAATGAAACAATAATAGCTGATAGCATAACTGCTGCAATTACTTGCTTAGTGTTTAAGCCTAGGAGAAAAAATCCTGCTACAGTCATATACGATAAAATATTATGAACGGCACCCATCCATAAAGTAGCAAATTTACTTATTCCCCAGTTTTTTTCGTCTTGTGTTTTGGGTAATAATTCCTCTGAGAAACCTTCAAAAATCACATTTTTTTGATTTATATTCATAGTCATATTTGCACTTCCTTATTATCATTTTTACATTATTTTATAAGTTTGAGCTTTTCTTAACTTTATGAATATTACTACAATCTTTACTCATACACCTAATAAAAAGCCCATACATTTTGTATGGGCTTCTCTTTATACGATTATTGATGAACTAAGTTTATTCTTCAGCAGTAATAGTTGCTAAACGTGTTTTCAACTTTTGACCAATGCGGAATGTTACAACACGGCGCGCTGAAACAGGAATATCTTCACCTGTTTTTGGGTTACGGCCTGGTCTTTCGCTTTTATCACGCAATTCAAAACTACCGAAACCTGATAATTTTACAGATTCGCCTTTTGTTAAAGCATCACGAATCTCATTAAAAAAATCTTCCACAAATTGCTTTGCTTCTTCACGCTGAATGTGATTGAAATCGTGATACAAATGTTCAACGATCTCTGCCTTAGTTAATGTTGCCATACTGCTCCCCTAAAACTCTATTGACGTAAAAATACTTGAATCTGTTCAAGATTCTTCAAGATATTAGTAAGTATAGTATCAATTTCTTCATCTTTGATATTTTCCATATCATTTTGGAAAATAAGACTAAAACTGAAGCTCTTCTCACTCTTCTCTTCTTTTGTTTGACTGTAAATATCAAACAATTGAACAGATTGAAGTAACTCTGATTTTTGCGCTGATATTGTGCTAATGATTGCATCAACCGTCACACCATTTGGTACAACTAATGTGATATCGCGACGTGATGATGGGAATTTAGACAATGGTTTAAATACTGTAGGCATTGTTGCTTGAATACCTTCCAACTTCAATTCAAACAAGTAAATATCAGATGAAACATCCAATTCTTTTGCAACTTTCGGATGAATTTTTCCGATATAACCTACTGATTCACCACGAACCAAAATCTCCGCACTTTGACCAGGATGCAACAAAGAATACTCTTTTGCTACAAAGCTGATTTCATTCGATTTAACTGATAAAGCTAACAATGCTTCAATGTCATTTTTAACATCAAAAAAGTCAACTTTACGTGATTTCTCACCCCATTGCTCAGGTAATAAATCACCAACAACCGCACCACCTAAATAAGGTTTTTGCTCGATGTTATCTAAGTCACCTTTAAACGTTAACCCAGATTCAAAAATACGAACACGCTTTTGCTGACGTTTTAAGTTGTAATCGATCGTTGCGATCAATCCTAACGCCATTGTCGTTCTCATGACCGACAAATCGTTCGAGATTGGATTCTTCAATGTGATCGGTGCTTGCGACTGATCAATAATTGCTTGCCATTTCGGCGCAACAAAGCTCATTGTGATCACTTCGTTATAGCCACGATCAACCAATACATTCTTGAAGTTATTCAAAGGTGTTGTGAATTCTGAGAATGGTGTCATTGTTGAAATGCTATTGTTAAACAATGCATTAATATTATCATAACCATCAATACGAGCGATCTCTTCGATCAAATCTTCTTCAATCTCAATATCAAAACGATGTGAAGGCGGAACAACCACAACATGATCATCAAATACTGTCGTTTCACCAATACGGCTTAAAATTTCAGTGATACGCTCTACCGAGTATGAACGACCAACGATTTGATTGATGCGTGCAAAACGTACTGAAATAGGCTCTTTTTTCGGTAATAACGCAACATTTTCAGTGACAGTGATATCACCTGTTTTACCAGATGCCAATGTTACTAACAAATGCGTTGCATATTCCAAAGCAATCATTGGCAAATTGAAATCTACACCACGTTCAAAACGATGAGATGCATCTGTATGCAAACCATATTCACGTGCACGACCTGCAATTGCCAATGGATTAAACCATGCTGACTCTAAGAAAACAGAAGTTGTTGCATCGTCACAAGTACTGTTAGCAGCACCCATAATTCCTGCCAACGCAACGATTTTCTCTTCATCAGTAATCAATAAAGTATTAGCTTTTAGTGTTAATTCATCTTCATTTAATAAGACAATTTTTTCACCTGCCTCTGATTGACGAACTTTGATCGCACCTTTAATTTTTGATGCATCAAATGCATGTAAAGGCTGACCTAGTTCCAACATTACATAGTTAGTAATATCAACTAAAATACCATGTGAACGCACACCTGCTCTTCTTAAACGCTCTGTCATCCATAATGGAGATTCTGCATTCATATTTAAGTCTGTAATCATACGACCCAAATAGCGAGGACAAGCTGTTTCATCTGCAACATTTACCGCAATTTTATCAGCGATGCTAGATGCTATTTTGTGTTCAGGTAATGATTTCAAGCCTGTGCCTGTGCTTAATGCAACATCGCGAGCCACACCATAAACACTTAAGCAATCACCACGATTAGGTGTCAAATCAATTTCAAAAATTTGATCATCTAATGAGTAATACTCTCTAAAATCCTTACCAACTGGCGCATCTTCAGCCAAAATCATTAAGCCTGCGTGATCATCGCTTAAACCTAATTCACGCGCAGAACATAGCATGCCGTTTGATTCAACACCACGCAATTTAGATTTTTTAATTTTGAAATCACCAGGCAAAACTGCACCGATGACAGCAGTTGGTACTTTAATCCCTACAGCAACGTTAGGCGCACCACAAACGATTTGTAATGGCTCTGCTTCACCAACATTTACCGTTGTTACACGTAATTTATCAGCATCAGGATGAGGTTCAACCGTTAATACTTCGCCCACAACGATATTATTAAATAACGGTGCAGCCAATTCTTCCGAATCAACTTCTAGGCCAAGCATCGTTAAATGATTGGATGTATTTTGTGGAATTTTATCAATCCACTCTTTTAACCATGAGATAGATATTTTCATACTATTATTCTTTGTTTAAAAATTAGGATTCGGATGACTATTTAAATTGATTCAAGAATCTCAAATCATTTTCATAAAATAGTCGCAGGTCACTCACGCGATAACGAAGCATCGCTAAACGTTCAACACCCATACCAAATGCAAAACCTTGGTATTCATTTGGGTCAATATTTACTGCGCGTAAAACATTTGGATGAACCATACCGCAGCCTAAAACTTCCAACCAACCTGTTTGCTTACAAACACGACAGCCTTCGCCATGACACATTACACATTCAATATCTACTTCTGCTGATGGTTCTGTGAATGGGAAGAATGATGGACGGAAGCGTAATTTCAAATCTTCTTCAAAGAATTTTTGCATAAATTCTGTGAGCAAACCTTTTAAATCACTAAAGTTTGCTGTTTTGTTCACAACCAAACCTTCCACTTGATGGAACATAGGGCTATGAGTTTGATCTGAGTCAGAACGATAAACACGACCATAGCCAATCATTTGGATTGGTGGTTTCTGTGCTTCCATAACATGAATTTGTGTATTCGATGTATGCGTTCTCAACAACATGTCTGAATTAAAATAGAATGTGTCAAACATTGCACGAGCAGGATGATGCTCAGGAATATTTAAAGCTTCAAAGTTATAGAAAGCTGATTCAATTTCAGGACCTTCTACTGCTTCAAACCCTAATGAGCCGAACAATGATTTAATTCTATTTAATGTGATTGTGATCGGGTGAAAAGCACCATCTGCTTGTCCTCTACCCGGCTGAGTTACATCAACTCTTTCTGATTCTAATTTTTCTAATAAAAGCGCATCTTCCAACGCAGCTTTTTTACTATCGAGCGCACTGATAATTTCTTGTCGAACGGCATTAATCTCCGCCCCTCTAACTTTTTTTTCTTCTGGGCTTAATTTTCCAAGCTCAGGCATTAGCGCAGTGATTACACCTTTCTTACCAAAGTGCCC
>CANRJJ010000042.1 GCA_947630895.1 uncultured Wohlfahrtiimonas sp.
ATTGGTAATATTAGTTTAGGAGATTTGGCGGAAGGTGAGTACAGAGAACTGGCTGAAGCTGAAGTTGAGGAGTTTTTGTAATGAATGAAGCATTTGGCGCTTTATTAAATTTTGGTAAAAAATATTCAGAATTAAAATCTTTGTGGTTTGTGGATGAAAACTATGATGTTTCAATGCATCCAGAAGTTATTCAATGCACAGAAGCAGTGACGAATCGTTTGGATATTTCTGATTATTTAAAGCAAAAGCTCTCGGTTAATTTATCAGATTACGATTGTTCAGGTTATGAGCCTGCAAGTTTTGATGTTGTGTATTTGCGCACGCCAAAATCTAAAGCTTTGTTGAATCATTTATTGTTATCTTCCATGAAATTATTGAAACCAACAGGGCGATTAGTTTGCGTTGGGTTTAATGATGAAGGCATTAAAAATACCTTTAAAAAGATAGAGAAAGCATTTGGTGAGTTGGTAGAGCAAGAATTGCTTGGTAAAGGTTTAAGAATTGCTGAATTTAGTTTGGTGAATGCCGATGAAAGCCAAATTGAAGATCGTGAATATAATGTTGTGAAAGATATTTCGAATGAATTGTCGATCAAGTTACAGAGTAAAGCGGGTATTTATGGTGCTGAAAAGATAGACCAAGGCAGTTTATTCTTATGTGAGACAGTATTAGAACATTGCGGTGAAAAGTCTGTTGATAAGATTTTAGATATTGGTTGTGGTAATGGTTTGATTTCTTTGGTGCTTGCGCAGTACTTTAAAGGTAGCGAGTTTATCGCGACTGATAATAACATTACAGCTGTAACGTTATGCGAACAAAATTTTGCCGCAAATAATGTCAAAGGATCTGTTGTTTTAGACGATTGTGCCAATACATTACCATCTAAAGAATTTAGTTTGATTGTGAGTAATCCACCATTTCATCAAGGTTTTGAAACATCTGAAAATTTAACCATTAGATTTTTAGAAGCAACAGAGCGTTTGTCATCTAGAAAAGGTGAAGCGTGGTTTGTTATGAATCGATTTTTGAAAGTTGAGTCATTGGCGAAAAAAACCAAGTTACAATTAGATTTAATGAATGAAAATAATCACTTTAAGGTATTAAGATTTAAGTGGTAAATATTATTTAGCCATTAATAAAAAAGCCAATAATGAAGTCATTATTGGCTTTTTGCTATTCAGTAACTGTGATTAGTCTTGTGTAGGACCTGCTTTCACTAATTCTGCACCTAAATCTGTATCAGTATAGCGAGAGAAGTTCGTTACAAAGCGGTTTGCTAAATCTTTAGCTTTAACTTCCCATTCAGCAGCATTGCCATATGTATTACGAGGATCTAATAGATTCGTTGCTACATTTGGTAATTCTGTCGGAATTTCTAAGTTAAAGATTGGCAATTGAGCTGTTGGTAATTGGTCAATTTCACCACTTAAGATTGAATTGATGATTGTGCGTGTATCTTTCAAAGAAATACGTTTACCAGTACCATTCCAACCTGTGTTTACTAAGTAAGCTTCTGCACCAGCTTCAGTCATTTTCTTAACCAAAACATCAGAGTATTGAGTTGGGTGAAGTAATAAGAATGCTGCACCGAAACATGCTGAGAATGTTGGAGTTGGTTCAGTAATACCGCGCTCTGTACCTGCTAATTTTGATGTAAAGCCAGATAAGAAATAGTATTGAGTTTGTTCTGGTGTTAATTTTGAAACCGGAGGAAAAACACCAAATGCATCAGCTGTTAGGAAGATAACTTTCTTCGCAGGGCCAGCTTTAGATACAGGTTGAACAATGTTTTCAATGTGTTCAATAGGGTAAGCAACACGTGTATTTTCAGTTTTTGAACCATCGTTAAAATCGATTGACCCATCTTCTAAAACAACAACGTTTTCTAATAATGCATCACGACGGATTGCACCGAAGATTTCAGGTTCTGCTTCTGCTGATAAGTTGATCGTTTTTGCATAACAACCACCTTCGAAGTTGAATACGCCATCATTATCCCAGCCGTGCTCATCATCACCGATCAATTCACGATTTGGATCTGTTGATAATGTTGTTTTACCTGTGCCAGATAAACCGAAGAATACTGCAACATCACCTTCTTTACCTACGTTAGCAGAGCAGTGCATTGAAGCAATGCCTTTTAATGGTAAAAGGTAGTTCATTACTGAGAACAAGCCTTTTTTCATTTCGCCGCCGTACCAAGTACCACCGATCAACTGAATGTTTTCAGTTAAGTTAAATGCTACGAAGTTTTCAGAATGCAAACCGTGCTCTTTCCAGTTTGGGTCTGTGCATTTTGCACCATTCATTACTGTGAAGTTAGGTACAAAAGTTTTCAATTCTTCTTCTGATGGGCGAATAAACATATTTTTTACAAAATGCGCTTGCCATGCAACTTCAGTGATGAAGCGTACGCTTAAGCGTGAATCTTCGTTTGCACCACAGAAAGCATCAATGATGTAAAGTTTTTTGCCAGTCAATTGATTAGTCACGACATCTTTCAAAGCAGACCATGCTTCTTGAGTGATCGGATCATTGTCATTTTTTACGCCGCCAGTGCCATTCCACCAAACAGTGTTTTCAGTGGTTGCATCTTTAACGATAAATTTATCTTTTGGTGAACGGCCAGTAAAAATACCTGTATCTACGGCTACTGCACCTAAATTTGTTAAAGTTGCTTTTTCAAAGCCAGTTAATGAAGGATCCATTTCTGCTTCATATAGTTCATCAAAGCTAGGATTATGGATAATCTCTGTCGCAATGATGTTATGTGTTTGCAAAAACGCCTTAATCTGTTCGATCATTTCAATCTCTCCGGGATGATTGTCACTGTAAAGGTAAAAATATAATAAAGTTCGAGATTATACGCGAATGCTACACTTTTACTACAGCTTGTTAAGTTAAATCTTAAAATATCTGTGCTTTAATCTTTTCAAATTTGTATTGGAATTTATATTTAAATTGATCCCAATAACGTTTAAAGATGCTACCTTGTTCTACAGTTTCTTCAGCATATAAAGGTGTTGTGGCGATAGTTTTGCTACCATCTTTAACCACTAACTTACCAATTTGCTCACCTTTTTGGATTGGTGCAAGTAAGGGCTTTTTAACTTCGATGTGTGAAGTTAAGTTGTCATATTGACCACGAGGGTATGTGATATAGACATTTTTTTCTGGGGCTAAATTAACGTGGCTCGCTTCACCTTCATGAATGGGTGCAGATAGGATTACTTGGTCTTTGTCATATAATTTTTTGTGTTCAAAATTCACAAATGCATAATTGAGTAGATCTGTTGATAATTGAGCGCGCTCTTTTTCGCTGTTTGTACCTAATACAACCACGATCACTCTAAAGCCATTGCGAATTGAGCTTGATGCCAAGTTGTAGCCCGCTGAGCTTGTGTGTCCTGTTTTAATACCATCAACCGTTGGATCTGTCCAAAGTAGAGTATTACGGTTTCTTTGTTTGATGTTGTTCCAAGAAAATTCTTTTTGAGAATAAATTTTGTAATGCTCAGGGAAGTCATGAATGAGATGACGAGATAACACAGCTAAGTCGTAAGCACTGCTGTAATGATTATCAGCAGGTAAGCCTGATGCATTCACGAAATTACTATCTTTCATGCCTAATTCTAAGGCTTTTTTATTCATCTCCATGGCAAATACAGGTTCGCTGCCATATAGATATTCTGCCAAAGCGATGGCTGAGTCATTGCCTGATTGAATGATTAAGCCCAGTATTAAATCGTGTACAGTGATTTTTGTGCCGGCTTCTGCAAACATGCGCGAGCCTTCTTGTGATTGCGCATAAGGAGAAATGGTTACTTGTGCATTAGGATCGATTTTGCCATTTTCAATGGCTTCAGCGACGAGATAGTCTGTCATCACTTTGGTTACGCTTGCTGGCTCTAAACGTTCATTACCATTGTAATCAGCCAATACTTCACCAGTATCATAATCCATGATGACCCATGCTTTCACAGGTACGTTAATTGGGATAGGGGGAAGTTGTTGTGCAATACCTGCATTGGTTGTTGCAAAAACAGAAAGACATACTAAAAGAATTTTTTTCATGAACCTACTCTATCTTATGGATGAATATTAAAAGTTTTGGCAGTTAAGCCTTGGCCTCTCAATGATAAGGCGGCATTTTCTGCATCAGCTTGGTTATTATAGCGATTAACGATCACTCGGTAAAACTGACCATCATAATGAACTTCTGTGGGTAAACCATATGCTTGTTGAATTTGCGATTGATAGTTACTCGCATTATAAGCGTTGCTATATGCGTTTAACTGAACAGTATATGGACCATTATTACTTGGTGATGGAGCATAATTATTACTGCTATTATCTACTTCAATAACATCGCCACGGGAATCAGAAAAAGATGTTTCAAGCTTTGCGGGTGTATATGTATGGCCATAAGCAGCTTTTTCAGAATTGATATGCTGATAAGGTGCTAAAGCTTCTACTCTAACTTTTGCTGTGCCTTTGGCGATAACCCCTAAATCTTTTGCAACTTGATATGAAAGATCTATGATTCTACCTTTTGAGAATGGGCCACGATCATCTACGCGAACATTCACAGATTTGCCATTTTCTAAGTTAGTGACTTTCACATATGTTGGGATTGGTAATGTTTTATGAGCAGCAGAATAGCTGTGCATATTATAGGGTGTGCCACTTGATGTGCGTTTGCCATGGAAATCTTTGCCATACCAAGAAGCGATACCAACTTCGTTATAACCTTTAGAAGTTTCCATAACATGATAAGTTTCGCCCATGACTTTGTAGCTTTTAGGGTTGCCATATTTGCTCACAGGTTCTTCTTTTGGAATTGCACCATTTTTAGAAGGTTTTTGAGATTTTGTTCCACAACCGACAATGATGATGGAAAAAATAAGCATTAAAATAAGATTACGATAATTCATGGATTATTTTCTTTCATTGATTGCATTGGCTAATTGTGAAACGGCTAAAGCGTACATATTAGAATGGTTGTAACGCGTGATGACATAGAAGTTATAGAAACCTATCCAATATTCATAATTATTTTGTGATACTTCAAATTGCATTAATGTAACAGGATTAGAAGTAGTGATGGATGTTTGTACACCAATATTTTTAAGCGTTGTTAAGCTTGTTTTAGGTGGGCGAACAGGGCCAGTTTGGAAGTATGGCATAGCAGCTTGTCGATTTGTAACAGATACTTCTGCGGCAACAGGTTGATTACGTTTCCAACCATGTTTTGCTAGGTAGTTAGCAACTGAGCCAATTGCATCAACAGGATTATTCCATAAATCTTTAATACCATCGCCATCAAAATCTACCGCATAAGCCATGTAACTTGAAGGCATGAATTGTGGATAGCCCATCGCACCCGCATAAGATCCTTTAAAGCTGAAAGGATCTTGATTCATTTGGTATGCGATTGTTAAGAATTTTTGTAGCTCATTAGAGAAGAAGTCTGCGCGACGAGGATATTCAAAGCTCAGTGTTGATAATGCATCCACAACAGCCCAGTTGCCACGGTTTGCTCCATAGCTCGTTTCTACACCAATGATGGCAACAATGACGGAGGCTGAAACGCCATATTCTGATTCAGCACGTAAAAGTGCAGATTGGTATTCATGATAAAACTTTACACCGCTATTGATGCGATTTTCTGTGATAAAAATAGGGCGATATCGACCCCAGTTCATTTTTTCAGCAGGGCGGTTCATAGCATCGATGATTGTCGGCTTGATGGATGCTTTATTCATCGTATCTGTTAGCCATTGTTTATCAATGCCAGTTTTTTGATGAGTATTTTCGATAAAGCGAGCAACATCTGCACGATTGGCAAGATGTGTTTCTGCACGAGCTGAGTTAATGGTAGGAGAAGATGTCTGCGATTTAGATGGTGGTGTATGGCTGGTACACGCAGAAATGAATAGGATTGTAGAACTGGCTAACCATAAATTTAGTCGTTTCACGTAGTGTATTCCTTTTCTTTTTTAGGCTCAGGGTGTGCAAAAATGCTCATAATAATACCAAACGATAAGAACAGAGTAACAATGGATGTGCCACCGTAACTTATGAATGGTAACGGAACGCCAACGATTGGCAATAGTCCACTTACCATACCTGCATTGACGAAAATATAAAAGAAGAAACATGAAGTAATTGCACCACCAATTAATTTACTGTACGGATTTTGGGCGCGTTCAACGATATAAAATGATCGTAAAATGATTAATAAATAAAGACTTAATAAAATAACAACGCCAACAAAACCAAACTCTTCTGCGGTGATGGCATAGATAAAGTCAGTAGAAGATTCAGGGAGGAATTTTAAAGAGGCTTGTGTACTATTGAGCCAGCCTTTGCCATACATCCCGCCCGAGCCAATGGCAATTTTTGATTGAATGATTTGATAACCTTTACCAAGAGGATCAGATTCAGGGTCAAGCAAAGTTAATACACGGCCTCTTTGATAATCTTGTAAGCCAAATTCCCAAATCAAAGGTAGGGCAATACCGATTAAAATGAGCGTTAAAATGATGTAGCGCCATTTTAGTCCACTAAAAAATATCGCAGTAATACATGCAAATAAGATTAATAGTGCGGTTCCTAAATCAGGTTGATAAAAAACCAGAAAAAAAGGCACTGCTGTAATGCTCAAAGCCATGATGGTGACAAAAAAGCTCGGTGGTAATATGCGATTACTTAAATAGTAAGCGACCATCATCGGCGCGGCTAATTTCATAAGCTCAGATGGTTGAAAACGAATAATTTTTAGATCTAGCCAACGATGGGCGCCATTAACTTCTACGCCGATCACAAAGATAAGTGATAACGAAACAATGCTGACAAAAAAGAAATAAGGCGTGAGCGCTTTGATGATATGGATTGGGGTAAAAGCGATGATAAGCATCGCGACAATACCAATCAACATTCTAATGGCTTGTGCTTGTACTACCGCAATGTTTCCGCCCGAAGCGCTGTACAAAATTGTTAATCCACATAGACAAACTGAGATTAGTAATACAAAAAGCGTAGTATCAAAGTGGAAAAAAGCTAATAAACCTTTAGGTTTTGAGGGTAATGTAGGGTCGAATTGATTCATTATTCACCCGCTCTAATGTTAGTGGTTGGTGTTTGGATTGGCGATTTAAAGCCTGTAACCCAAGCATTAATGACTTCTTTAGCAATTGGTGCTGCAACACCCGAGCCTGAGTTACCATTTTCTACAAATACAGTAACCACGATGCTAGGATCATTTGCAGGTGCAAAAGCCGTAAACCATGCATGGTCATGATGCTTTTTAGCTAAAGCATCTTTATTGTATGTTGCATTTTGAGCGATGGACTTAACTTGTGCAGTACCTGATTTACCTGCGATTTGGTATTTTAAACCTGTCGCAATACGTTTTGCTGTTCCTTGGCTACCATGAACAACGCCAACCATTCCATCAATCACACCTTGCCAAAACTCAGGCTTGCGTAATACTACTTCTGGAGCAGGTTTTGGCTCAATATTGATTAATTCACCAGTGCTTGGGTTACGAGTGGCTTTTAGTATGTGCGGAACCAATGCTTTACCGCGCTGTGCGACAATGGAAGTTGCTTGGTTAACTTGTAGAGGTGTTGTTAACCAATAGCTTTGACCAATTCCCGCAGTCACTGTTTCACCATCAAACCAAGGTTGATTAAATGTTTGGCGCTTATATGCAGGTGTTGGTAATACACCATGGCTTTCACCTAAGAGATCAATGCCTGTTGGAGTCCCTAAAGAAAATTGTTTTAGAAAATCTGTCATGGGTGTGATGCCCATTTTATAGGCGAGATCGTAATAATAAACGTCACAAGATTGTACTAATGATAAGTATAAATTAACTTTACCATGTCCCCAGCGACGCCAATCTCTGAACTTATGCTTACTGCCAGGCACTTGATAAAATCCTTGGCATGAGATTGTGGAAGTTGGTGTAATTACACCATCTTCTAAGCCTGCTAAGGCAATTTGGGGCTTGATAGCCGAGCCAGGTGGATATCTACCTTGCATGACTCTATTGAGAAATGGTTTTTCAGGATTATTGTTGAGCTCATTGAAATCAGTATGACTGATGCCATTGACAAATAAATTCGGGTTGTAATCTGGCTTGGAAACAAAGGCGAGAACATCACCTGTCTTTGGATCAAAAGCAACGATTGCGCCAGTATGATCACCTAGCACTTGTTCCGCAATACGTTGTAGTCGAATATCAATGGTTAGATAAATATCTAATCCGGGGATAGGAAGCGTTTGTTCTAGTTTACGCACAATCCTACCGCTAGAATTGGTCTCTACTTCTTCAAAGCCCATTGTGCCACGCAGAATATCTTCAAAGCTTTTTTCAGCACCTTTTTTTCCAATGTGCGTGAGTGTTAAGTATTGGTTTTGAATATTCTTTGCTTCAATGTCTCTTAAATCACTTGAATCAATTCTGCCGACATAGCCTAAAGCATGAACGGCGCTATTAAATTCAGGATAAAAGCGTGTTAATTGCGAAATGATTTCAACACCATCTAGTTGATATAGATTGACGGATAAGAGATTAATTTCTTCTTCTGTGAGCTGCTCTTTTAATGGCACAGGGGTTTGCCGCGATGAAACTCGGTCAATGCGCTGATATTTACTGATTTCTTGATCTGATATATCTACCCATTCACGTATTTTTTCAATGATTTGATCGGTAGGTAAAGAGGTGTTTTGCTTTGTAATAGTTAAATTGAAAGAAGGAATATTAGTGGCTAAAACAACGCCATTTCTATCAAAAATTTGACCGCGGGTTGGCGGCAAAGAAACAAGCTGAATTCTATTAGAATCAGACATTGTGGAGTATTTGCTATGTAGATTGATTTGTAGATTAAAAAGTTGTGCGATGAGCACGCCAAAGCAAATGAAAATGATAATGGTTACGAAAAGTATTCGATTACGAAAAACTGTTTGGAGCTGGGCTTTGCTCTTTTTTTTGCGTTGAATAGTTTTAGAAAAAAAAGACATAACGTTATCTAGGATCTATCTTGAAAATTAGACAAAGCTCTGTCAATAGTGCGCAAACTAAAGGCCAAATTAATACCGATGTAACAACTGAGCCAAAAATCCAAAAGTTAAATCCAGTTGTCTGCCCAATCATACTGTTAACAAGCAAAGATAAGAATATTTGTAGAATATAAAAAGCTGCAAAAGCTGTAGATATTTCTGTGATGGTTAATTTAGACAGCCATTTTTTATTGCGCTTTGTGATGTATGCAGCAATTGCAAAGGTTAATGCATTGAGACCAATTGGATAAAACAGAGTAATGTCCATAATTAAACCAACGAACCAAGCTGAGCCAATACTGAATTGTTTTTTAGTCGTGTAGAGCCAAAAGAGTGTGATCATTAATAAAAAATGAGGGCGAAAAGGCTCTAGATAATTTGAGAGGGAAATTAGCTCTAAAATTAATCCTAATAATATGGAGATAAATACGGTTAAATAATATTTCATTCTTCGGCCTCTTTTGAAGGCTCTTTAGGTGGTTGAGTGGTAATAGATTTTAAGACTAATACTTCACGTATTTTGCTAAGTTCAGCCGTTGGTTTGGCGCTGATTTTAGCAAAATGATTGGTAGGGTCGTGTTCAATAGCAGTGACGATTGCAACAGGATAACCTTGTGGAAAGCGTTGGTCTAAGCCTGATGAAATGAGAAGATCACCAACTTTAATGTCTTCTTCAATGGGAATATTTAAAATATTTAAAGATTGGAAGCTTCCAGTGCCTTGCGCTAAACCTCTAATGCCATTTCTATTAACTTGTACAGAAAATATATGCTGAGGATCAGAAATTAAAATCGCTTGGCTGGAGTGTTGATTAATGTTGATGATTTGCCCGACAACACCTGAAGTATCTATGATTGGTTGGTTAGTTTTAACCAAATCTTGAGCACCACGATTCAGCTCGACAATATGACGATATGGATTCGAGTTGGTTGAAATGATTTCCGCAATAATCGATGGATATTGCAGATTATTAGATGAGCGCAATAATAGACGTAAACGACGGTTTTCCGCTAATAATGAAGCATTTTTTTGTATCTCAAACTCAAGTGTATATTGGCGAGTTTGTAGTCGATCTATGGTTGCGATTAAATCTGCTTTGTCACTGAACCATATTTTTAGATTTTTACCTGCTGAACTTGGCAATTCAGCAAGTATTTTAACTGGGTAAATGATAGTGTTAACAACAGATTGTGCGGGTTGGATAACTGTGGTTCTAGCATCTAAATACAATAAAACAATCGATGCCAAAGCAGCCAAAACCATTTTGATGGCTAAGATGCTACTGTTCGGCAGTAATTGTTTTTTTTGTGTAGAAGCTGGCTGCATCGATGCAATTACTCAAGAGCAAAGGCATTTAAACCATACATACCTTGTAATTCCAAAGCCTTTCCGCCACCACGTACAACACAAGTTAAAGGATCATCTGCAATGATTGCATCTAAACCAGTTTCTTCAGAAATTAACTTGTCGATGTTGCGAAGTAAAGCACCACCGCCTGTAATGACAATGCCACGCTCAGAAATATCTGCCGCTAATTCAGGTGGAGTTTGTTCTAAGGCCAAACGTACAGCGCTAACAATACCTTGTAATGGCTCCATTAATGCTTCTAGAATTTCGTTAGAGGATAATGTGAAAGTACGTGGAATACCTTCGCTTAAATTACGACCGCGAACTTGCATTTCTAATACTTCATTCAAAGGATAAGCGGTACCAATCTCTTGCTTGATGCGTTCAGCAGTAGGCTCACCGATTAGCATGCCGTAATTACGACGAACATATTGAATAATCGCTTCATCAAAGTGATCACCACCGATGCGGATAGAGTTTGCATATACGATGCCTGTTAAAGAAATAACCGCAACTTCCGAAGTACCACCACCGATATCTAAAATCATTGAACCTGTCGCTTCGTGAACAGGAATGCCAGCGCCTAATGCCGCTGCCATTGGTTCAGGGATTAATTTAACTTCGATAGCACCAGCTGTTTCTGTTGCTTCTTTGATTGCACGCTTTTCAACATGAGTTGCACCAGAAGGTACGCAAACAATGATTCTAGGAGTAGGGCGAATAAAACCGCGTTTTTGTAATACTCGGCCGATAAAATTACCAAGCATATCTTCCGTACGCTCGATGTCTGCAATTACACCATCTTTCAGAGGGCGGTAAGCTTCAGTGCCATCAGGTGTTCTGCCTAACATGCGCTTAGCTTCATGACCAACAGCTGCAACTCTTTCGCGTCCAGTTTTTTTATCTTTTTCCATCGCAACAACTGAAGGTTCATTTAAAACTATGCCTTGACCACGTACATAAATCAGCGTGTTAGCTGTTCCTAGGTCAATTGAGAGGTCACATGAGAAAAGAGACTTTAGTCGTTTTGGTATCATATTTTTTAGTCCATCTGCCATCAGGGAGTTAAATTAAGGGGCCATTTTACATGGTTTTAATAGAATATAAACTATGTGAGCTATAAAAAAAAATCACAATCAGTTAGTATGCTATGCATTATTCAGAGTAGATATTTTAGGTGGTTTATGGAAAAGAAAAAAATCATTGCTGGTAACTGGAAGATGAATGGAGATTCAGAATCAGCTAAAACTATCGTTGAAGGAATTGTTGATGCTGCGAATGCTAGTCAGCATGATGTGATTATTGCGCCACCTTTTGTGTATTTATCAGAAGTTGCAAATTACATTAAAGATTCAAAAATATTGTTGAGTGCGCAAAATGTATCTCAGCAAAAATCAGGTGCTTTCACAGGTGAAATTTCTGCCGATATGCTTCTGGATATGAAATGCCAATATACGTTGGTAGGGCATTCTGAGAGACGCCAAATGTATGGTGAAACTAATGAGTTGGTGGCAGAAAAAGCTTTATCTTCATTGAATGCAGGGTTAACTCCAATTTTTTGTGTTGGGGAAACTCTAGAAGAAAGAGAAAGTAATCAGTGGAAAGAAGTTATTACTCAACAGCTAGAAAGCGTTATTGAGCTCTGTGGGATTGAACAATTTGCAAAAATCATTATCGCTTATGAGCCTGTTTGGGCAATCGGAACAGGAAAGTCTGCAAGTGCTGAAGAAGCGAATGAGGTGCATGAGTTTATTTCCTGTACATTAAGTGCGAAAAGTGATAGTATTCGCTCCCTATTAAGGGTTCTTTATGGTGGTAGCGTAACTTCTGAAAACTCAAAGCAATATATGTCACAAGAGTATATTGACGGTGTTTTGGTTGGTGGCGCGTCACTAAAGCCAAGTGTGTTTTCGGAAATTATTCGAAGCGTTTAATGAATTTGAAGGTTTGATATGGTATTAACAACAATCATTACAGTAATACATGTTATCGTGGCTATTGCCATTATTGGTCTTGTCCTCGTGCAACATGGTAAAGGTGCTGATGCTGGTGCTGCTTTTGGTAGTGGTGCATCAGGTACAGTATTCGGTGCAGCAGGTAAAAGTAACTTTCTTGCTAAGCTAACTAAGTGGATGGTTGTTGTGTTTTTTGTCACCAGTTTCTCTATGATGGTTTTGTATGGTAAAGCTTCTGTTTCTACAACTGAAAGTGTATTAGATGCACCATCGACATCATTGGTACCAAATATTGGTGAGTCAAAATAATGCGCTCATAAAATGAGCAGACAAAAAAAATAATTGAGATATACTGTTTAAAATTAATTGCCGGCGTGGTGGAATTGGTAGACACGCTACCTTGAGGTGGTAGTGCTGAGAGGCTTCCCGGTTCAAATCCGGGCGTCGGTACCATAATAATAATTATATGGACGTATCCTTATGGCTTTAGATAATAGAAAAGAAGTCGACTATAATTGGGTCGGACGAGATAAGCTAGGAAATCGTATCGAAGGTACATCAAAGGGTTCATCCCCAACAAAGATACGATCTTTATTGAATGCACAAGGTATTCAACCTTTAAAAATAACAAAAGCTAAAATTAAAAAAGGCAAGGGTGGTAAAGTTAAGCCCGAAGATATTATGCTTTTTACAAGGCAGCTAGCAACGATGTTGGAAGCTGGTTTGCCTTTGTCTGAAGCATTGGCAATGCAGGCTTCAGGAGCTTCAAAAATAGCATTAAGTGAGCTTTTGTATACAGTCAAAACAGATGTTGATAGAGGTGGTGGATTATCTAACGCATTGGCTAAGCATCCATTTGTATTTGACAGAACATATATTGGATTAGTCGCTGCTGGTGAGCGTTCGGGTACGCTAGAAACGATTCTTGCGCAATTAGCAGGCTTTTTAGAAAAAAACAGTCGCATTAAGAAAACGATTAAAAAAGCTCTAGTTTATCCAATTATCGTTATATTCATTGCTTTAAGTATTACAGCATTAATTTTATGGAAGGTTGTGCCTGTATTTGCGGATATGTTTAAAGAGCAAGGTAGGGAGCTTCCTGCGGCAACTCAGTTTGTTGTAAATATTTCTGAAGGCATCAGGTCTTGGGGATTTGTTTATACCTTGATGGGGATAGGTGTCTTTGTTTATTTATTTAAAAGATTGCTTCGCACGAATAAAACTTTTAAAAGAAAATATGATGAAAAAGTATTGAAGTTGCCGGTGTTTGGTAATTTGATTGTGTTATCAAATAGTGCAAACTTTGCCAGTACTTTATCTACGATGTACGAAGCTGGTACACCAATTATTGCATCATTAAATACGGTGGCTAATTCAACTAGCAACAGTGTTTTTCAGGATGCTATCGAACAAATCAAAGGTAATGTTGCGATTGGGCAGGAATTAAACTTTGCCATGAGACAATCAAAAATGTTTCCTGATATGGTTAGTTATATGATTGGTATCGGTGAAAAATCAGGTAACTTATCAGAAATGTTGAATAAAGTTGCAGATCTTTATATGGAAGATATTGATAATGCGGTTGGTGCGATGATGTCTTTAATTGAACCAATATTGATTGTTATTTTAGGGTCGTTAGTGGGTGGTATTGTTGTTGCTATGTACTTGCCATTATTTAGTATGGCAGAAGGGGCTTAGAGCAAGGATTGCTTTCCATGTACTTGATTAATAATACTGAAGTTGTTTTATATGTATTAACATTTATTGTGGGAGCTGCCGTTGGCAGCTTTCTTAATGTTGTTGCATATCGTTTACCAAAAATATTGTTTGATAAAGAATATCAAATGATTTCTGAGTTTTTGATCGAAGAATCTCAAAAGCCTAGAAGATTTTTAAGTGGAATCACTCTTGTTGATCGACTCTTAAATCGATCAGATGCAGTTGAATTGCTAAATAAGAATGCTGTTTTACCTGCCAAGGGGTATTGGTATTTATCAACTCCCCCTTCTTCTTGTCCTAATTGTGATCATCAAATTCGTTTTTATGAAAATATACCTATTTTAGGCTGGTTGCTCTTGAGAGGTAAATGTTCTGGTTGCGGGCAAGCAATTTCATTTCAATATCCATTGATAGAGTTTATTACAGCTATTTTGACATTGTTAGTGGTTTATACATTTGGATTTAATATAGAAGCGTTATGTTATGTATTTTTTGTGTGGATATTAACAGCTCTAACTTTAATTGATATTGAGTTCCAAATACTACCAAGTTGTTTAACGAGTCCAATGATTTGGTTGGGATTGATCTTAAGTTTTTTTAACATTATCTCAATTCCATTTTATTTTGCTTTTTTAGGTGTATTAATTGGTTATTTATCATTATGGTTAATTAATCAATTTTCTTTAATTGTTTTTAAGAAAGTTGGTATAGGGGCTGGAGATTTTAAGCTTCTAGCATTAATCGGTGCTTGGCAAGGTGTGGGTAGTATTTTAAATATAATCTTAATTTCATCGATATCAGGAGCAATTATTGGCCTTGCATTGATGATATACAGTAAAAAGAAAGGGGAAAGTAAATACATTCCTTATGGTCCTTTTTTAATGTTAGGCTCGATGATTGTCTTATTTTTCCAATTACCATCAGATGCATTCTTTTATTAAATCCAAATCAGTATGAAGCCAATTATTTTATTAACGGGTGGAATTGCCTCAGGTAAGACCTTTGTTTCAGATTATCTTTCCGAATTAAATGCCCATGTAATCGATACAGATGTGATTTCTAGATCATTATTACAGCCTAATGGTTGTCAGTATTCTAATGAAGCACTTAAGAAAGTTGTTGATTACTTTGGTGATGGGATTTTAGAAAATACTGTATTGAACCGAAAGCTATTACGAGAATATATCTTTAATGACCCGGTAGCTAAATCATATTTAGAAAGTGTAATGCATCCTTTAATATTTAAAGAGGTTGAAGATCAGCTTCAGGAAGAAAAAGGTAATTATCATTTAATCTCAATCCCTTTATTAAATAAAGATTCACCTTATTTGAAATTAGGTCAACAGGTATTGGTGATTGAAGTAGATCGAAAAATCCAGATTGAGAGAGTTATGCATAGAGATAATATTGATAAAGCACTGGCAATGAAGATTATTAACTCTCAAATTAGCAACCAAGAACGAAGAGAATTGGCCAATACAATAATTGTTAATACGAATGAGCAATATACTCGAAATATATTGAAACTATTAGATAAAAAGTATAGTCTAGCTCAATTCTAAGAGGGTATGGTGAGATAATTTATGGTTTATGAATTTCCATTGAGCGAAGGCGTTCGCCGTTTGTTAAGAGCTGAAATGCTATTTAAGCAAAGTAAAGCGCATGTGGAATATGATAATCCGTACAGCACGATATCTGCATTATCTGCTTTGGTGGATTTGGTTGAAATCATTTCTAAAAATAATTTAAAAATTGAAATGATTAAACAGCTTGAAAGATTTCAATTCAAAGAAGGCATTGATGAAAATCAGCGCATAGAAATCAAAGAATTGACGCAAAATCTTGTTTTTGGCAGTGTAAAAACATTCGATGAAGTGAAAGAAAATATCTTTTTGAATGTTATTCGTCAGCGTTTAAAAGTGATGGGTGGAATTGCTAGTTTTGATTTGCCAAATTTACATCATTGGCTTCGATTCTCTCATGAGTTACGCAGTGAGCATATTGAGCGTTGGTTCTCTTTATTTGAACCAACAGAGAAAGCTTTGACATATTTATTGACATTATTGCGCACATTGAAAGATGAAGAAGTGTGTCAGTTTAAGCAAGGTTTATTCTATAAAACAGTAAAATGGGATGCTGAATTGGTTCGTATAGATGTTAAAGATGCTTTTATCTATCCAGAATTTAGTGGCAATAAACAACAATTAAGTATTCGTTTAATGGAACAATCTTCACCTTTTGATCCTGTTGTGCAGGTTAAAAAGGATTTAGAAATGGTTGTCGAACGTTGTGGTTAATTAAGAGGAAACTATGAGTCAAGATAAAAAAGTTGCATTAGTAACAGGCGCAACAAGAGGAATTGGAAAGGCAATCGCTGAATCATTGGCGAATGCTGGTTATTTTGTAGTGGGTACAGCAACTTCTGAAAATGGTACTTCTGCAATTAAAAATTATTTGGCTGGTAATGGCGATGCATTTATTTTAAATGTAGCGGATGCTGAAAGTATTGAAACAGTTTTGAAATCAATTTCTGAACAATATGGTGCTATTTCTGTATTGGTAAATAATGCAGGTATCACAAAAGATCAGTTGTTGATGAGAATGAAAGATGCAGATTGGGATGACGTAATTACAACAAATCTCACAAGCATCTATAAATTATCTAAAGCTGTAATGCGTGACATGATGAAAGCGCGTTTCGGTAGAATTGTAAACATTACATCTATTGTTGGTGTAACAGGCAATGCAGGGCAAACAAACTATGCTGCTGCGAAAGCAGGTGTGATTGGTTTTACTAAATCTATGGCGATTGAAGTGGCAAGCCGTGGTATTACAGTTAACTGTGTTGCTCCAGGTTTTATTGATACAGATATGACAAAAGACTTACCTGAATCAGTAAAAGAAGCATTATTGAAGAATATCCCAATGAACCAATTGGGTAAACCAGAAGATATTGCAAATGCAGTCAAGTTTTTAGCAGCGGAAGAAACTAGCTATATCACAGGTGAAACGATCCATGTGAATGGCGGTATGTTTATGCCTTAAGGCAGGATGTTAAAAAGTCTTGGACTTTAGTAAACATTTTTTTTAGAATACTCATTGGTAATTTAGTACCTATTTTTTATTAAGTTAAGGATTTTTAAAATTATGAGC
>CANRJJ010000043.1 GCA_947630895.1 uncultured Wohlfahrtiimonas sp.
TTCTATCACGGTTTATTGGATCGTGGAATTTACCTAGCACCAAGTGCATTTGAAGCAGGCTTCTTGTCAAGTGCTCATACTTACGAAGATTTAGATGCAACAATTGCTGCTATCGATGAAACATTAAAAGAAATTAAAGGCTAACTCATGAAACAAACTCCTTGGATTGCACCATCAATTTTATCCGCTGATTTCGCTCGCTTGGGCGAAGAAGTTAATAATGTTTTAGAGGCAGGCGCAGATATTATCCATTTTGATGTTATGGATAATCACTATGTAGAAAACCTTACTTTTGGCCCTATGATCTGTAAGGCGCTACGCAACTATGGAATTACTGCTCCAATTGATGTTCATTTGATGGTATCACCTGTTGACCGCATGATTGAATCATTTGCTGCTGCAGGCGCGACGTATATTACTTTCCACCCTGAAGCATCATTGCACGTTGATCGCTCACTACAACTAATTAAATCATTGGGCTGTAAAGCGGGTTTAGTATTAAATCCTGCAACACCTGTTCATATTTTAGAACATGTTTGGGATCATTTAGACATGATTTTAGTTATGAGCGTAAACCCTGGTTTTGGCGGTCAAAAATTCATTCCTTCAGCGTTAAACAAGCTAGCAACACTACGTAAAATGATTGATGACAGTGGTAAAGATATTCGCTTAGAAATTGATGGTGGTGTGAATGCTGACAATATTGCAGAAATTTCTAAAGCAGGCGCAGATACTTTTGTTGCAGGAAATGCTATTTTCACGCAGAATGATTACAAAAATATTATTAATAAATTAAAATCTAATGCATCAATCGACTGATATGTTTTTGTCATTTAGAATATAGAAATAATTTTAATAAATACTAATTACGAGAAAACTATGAATATTACAGATCTATTAACATTTGTTGTAAAGTCAGGAGCTTCAGACTTACATTTATCAGCAGGATTACCACCTTTACTTCGTATAGATGGTGATATCACCAGAATCAATGCGCCTGCAATGGATAATGATGCTGTATATGACTTAATCTATGGCATCATGAATGACACTCAGCGCAGAACATTCGATGCTGAACTAGAAGCTGACTTTTCTGTCGATGTTCCTGGTCTTTCTCGATTCAGGGTCAACGCCTTTCATCAAAACAGAGGCGTTGGCGCAGTATTTAGAACGATTCCTAACAATATCAAATCAATGGATGAATTAGGAATGCCTGCTATATTTAGACAAATGGTCTCCGTACCACGCGGTTTAGTTTTAGTAACAGGACCAACTGGATCGGGTAAATCGACAACACTAGCAGCGATGATTGACTATCTTAACAAGCATCATCCTTATCATATTTTAACCGTTGAAGATCCTATCGAGTTTGTACACACACCTAGAAAATCTTTGATTAACCAGCGTGAAGTGCATAGAGATACCTTGTCATTCAACAACGCGTTGCGTTCTGCGCTTCGTGAAGATCCTGATGTAATTTTGGTGGGTGAGCTTCGTGACCTTGAAACTATTCGTTTAGCATTAACTGCCGCTGAAACAGGTCACTTGGTGTTTGGAACATTGCATACAACGTCCGCATCTAAAACGATTGACCGTATCATTGACGTATTCCCTGAAGGTGAAAAGCCATTGGTTCGATCAATGTTATCTGAATCCTTACAAGCTGTTGTTTCACAAACACTATTAAAGAAAAAAGGTGGTGGTCGAGTTGCAGCATGGGAAATCATGATGGGTACAAATGCAATTCGAAATTTAATCCGTGAAGATAAGATTCCTCAAATGTATTCTGCGATTCAAACAGGTCAATCATTCGGCATGCAAACACTCGATCAACACTTGCAACAGCTTGTTAAAGCAGGGATCATTGATGCAGAGATTGCAGCAAGTAAAGCTAAAACGCCATCTGATTTTACTTAATTGCTATATTGCATATTTTTTTCAAATAAGTATAATGACGTGTCTGTTTTTAAGGAGCTGCTTTTGCGTTCCTCAAAGAATTTATTTTATTGAAATAGGTTATTTTAATTATGAGTAAAGTTTGTCAAGTCACTGGTAAAGCACCTGCTGTTGGGAACAATGTTTCTCACGCAAACAATAAAACTCGCCGTCGTTTTTTACCAAATCTTCACTCACATCGTATTTGGGTAGAAAGCGAACAGCGCTTTGTAACATTACGCGTATCATCTGCTGGTTTAAGAACTATCGATAAGAAAGGTATCGATGCTGTTCTTACAGATATGCGCGCACGTGGTGAGAAAATCTAAGGAGCTTTATCGTGGCAAAAGGTATCAGAGAAAAAATCAAATTAGTGTCAACGGCTGAAACTGGTCATTTCTACACTACAACTAAAAACAAAAGAACAACTCCAGAAAAATTAGAGTTCATGAAATATGATCCAGTTGTTCGTAAACATGTTTTATACAAAGAAGCTCGTATCAAATAATATAGATATTGCGTCTTTTAAAATATTCGATAAAGCAGCCGAAAGGTTGCTTTTTTATTTTCTAAAGACGTGTTTGATTTATTTAAAGAATGTGATACATTTCTAACACATTCTTTGCATACATATATAGTCTGTTAATCATGATAAAATTAGATCACATTTCTAAGTCGTATCCCAGCCCAAAAGGCCCTATCATTGCTCTATCAGATATCTCCTTAACTATTGAAGCTGGAGAAATCTGCGGTATTATCGGCCACTCAGGTGCTGGTAAAAGCACACTTATTCGCTGCTTAAATTTATTAGAAAAACCCACTTCAGGTGAAGTAATTTTAGATAATGTTACTCTCACTGCTTTAAACAAAAATGCATTAATGCATGAACGTCGAAAAATCGGCATGATTTTTCAACACTTCAACTTATTTGATAGCCAAACAATTTTTAATAATATTGCCTTCCCTCTTCGATTAGAAAAACTACCAAAAAATGAAATCAATCAAAGGGTCAATGAGCTATTAGAGTTAGTCGGTTTAACTGATCACGCAAACAAATACCCAGCCCAACTTTCAGGTGGACAAAAACAACGTGTTGGTATTGCTCGTGCATTAGCGAATCGACCAAAAGTTTTATTATGCGATGAAGCAACATCTGCACTTGATCCTCAAACAACACAATCAATCCTTGAATTACTCCGTGAAATTAATCAAAAACTTGGTTTAACCATCGTTTTAATTACTCATGAAATGGAAGTGATTCGAAAAATCTGTCACAAAGTTGGTGTTATTCATGCAAGTAAAATTGTTGAATTTGGCCCTGTTGAAGACGTATTTTTAAACCCTCAACACGAAGTGACTAAAGACTTTATCTTAGATAACAGTCACTATGATGAATTAAAATCTCACTTAAAATCTAGCCCTATGAGAGATGCTAATCTTTACCAAATTACTTACTCTGGCGAAGATTCCTACCATCCTCACTTAAGCGATATTATCAAAACAACTGGCGTTCATTTCTCGATCCTATCAGGCAATATTAGTTACATTCGTGATTTGCCTTATGGCCAGTTACTAGTTGCTTTAAGCGGTAGCGAAGAAGTTCAAAAAAGTGCTCTAGCTAAATTTGCTGAGAAGAACATTCATACATTAGCAGTGACGTTATAATATTATGTATACAGATTTTAAACTTTGGGCAATCGAAGCTCTACAAACATTAATCACACCGCACTTCCCAAAAATTAAAGTATCAATGCTTTGGGATGGAACAGAAGCAACATTACATATGTTGTTAATTTCTTGGTTCTTCACTACTATTTTTGGAATTATTTTGGGCATCATCTTATATGCAACCAGCCCAAAACAACTTCTACAAAATAATTTTGTCTACCCTATTCTTTCGCTACTTACAAACATCCTAAGATCAGTGCCATTCATCATTTTAATTGTATTTTTGCTTCCTTATACAAAAAGCATAATGGGCACATCCTTTGGTGTTAAAGGCGCTATTTTACCACTAACACTTGGTGCTATTCCTTTCTATGCCAAACTTGTCGAAACATCGTTACGCGAAGTCGATAAAGGAATCATTGAAGCTGCCGTTAGTATGGGTACACCAACTCATAAAATCATATTCTCTGTATTATTGAGAGAAGCTCGCCCAAGCATCATCGCGGGCGCAACCATCACTGGCATAATGCTTTTATCATTCACGGCAATGGCTGGCGTAGTAGGCGCTGGTGGATTAGGTGACTTAGCTATTCGTTATGGCTTCCACCGCAATCAAACAGAACTTGCAAATTTTGTACTCGTAATTATTATAGTCATGGCGCAAACAATCCAGATCATAGGTGATCTATTCATGCGTAAATTGACACGTAAATAAATAATCATTCAATCATCAATTCAGGAGTTAACATGAAAAAATTAGCATCAGTATTACTTCTTTCTACATTGCCATTTTTTGCCAATGCTCAAGAAAAAATTAGAGTAGCTGCAACACCTGTACCACACGCAGAAATCTTAGAGTTTGCGCAAACTTTAGCACCAAACGATTTAAACATTGATATCGTTGTTGTAACAGATTACGTTTTACCAAACCTAATGCTTAACGAAGGTGAAGTTGATGCTAACTTCATGCAACATCAACCGTACTTAACTGAATTCAATAAATCTAACAATATGGATTTAACTTCTGTTGGTGGCGTTCACTTAGAACCATTTGGTGGATATTCTAAATCAATCAAAGACATTAAAGATCTTCCACAAAATGCAAAAATTGCAATTCCTAATGATGCTACAAATGGTGGTCGTGCATTAATTTTATTACACAATAATGGTGTAATTACTTTAAATGATCCTACCAATATTCTTTCTTCATTAAGCGACATTAAAGAAAATCCAAAAAACATTTCATTTGTTGAATTAGAAGCACCAATGCTTGCTAGAACAATCGATGAAGTTGACTTAGCAATGATCAACACTAACTTTGCTTTAGATGCTAATTTAAACCCTTTAAAAGATGCTTTAATCATTGAAGACAAAAACTCACCTTACGTAAATATCGTAGTGATCAAGCCTGAAAATGCAGAAAAAGCAAATGTTAAAAAATTGCTAGAAGTATTAAATTCTGAACAAATGCGTGATTTCATCAATCAAAAATATGAAGGTAGTATTTTCCCTGGCTTCTAAGCAACACACTTTAATTTAAAATATGGAGAGGATTTGCATGAAAAAAAGTTTATCTATTCTACTTTTGGCAATGTTGCCAACATTAGGTTTAGCAAAAGATACAATCAAAGTGGCAGCGACACCAGTTCCACATGCTGAAATGTTAGAGTTTGCAAAAACAATTGCACCGGAAGATTTCAATATTGAGATTTTCACTGTAACTGACTACGTTATTCCTAACATCATGCTAAATGACAATGAAGTAGATGCTAATTTCATGCAAACCATTCCTTACATGGAAGGCTTTAGCAGAGATAATAATATGGATTTAGCATCTTTAGGCGCTGTTCATATCGAACCTTTAGGTGGTTATTCTTATAAAATCAAATCTTTGAATGATCTGCCTAATAATGCAAAAATTGCGATTCCTAGCGAAGCGACAACTGGTGGACGTGCTCTTGCATTACTTCACAAACAAGGCATCATCACATTACAAGATCCTTCAAAATTCTTATCTACTGTTGCTGATATTGTAGAGAATCCTAAAAATGTTTCATTTATCGAATTAGATTCACCACTTCTCACTCACTCATTGGATGAAGTAGATTTAGCATTCATTAACACTAACTATGCTTTAGATGCGAATTTAAACCCAGTTAAAGATGCTCTTATCATTGAAGATAAAGATTCTCCTTATGTAAACGTTATTACAGTGAATACTAAAGATCTTAAAGATCCTAAAGCTTTAAAACTTCTTGAAATTTTAACATCTGATCAAATGAAAGATTTCATCAATGAAAAATATCAAGGAAGTGTTGTTCCTGCTTTTTAATGATAAGCATGATTGACTTTTAGACGCAAAAGCAAGATAATGTTGCGTCTTATATTGTTTAAACTATTGGTTAATTTGGAGAATACCTTTGGCAAACTCAGCTCAAGCAAAAAAACGCGTACGCCAAGCGGAAAAAAACCGTTTAGCGAACGCTTCATATCGTTCAATGACTCGTACTTATGTTAAAAAAGTATTGAAAGCGATTCAAGAAAATAACGTAACTGGTGCTCAAGAAGCATTGAAAAAAGCACAAGGCGTTTTAGACCGTGCTTCTAACAAAGGTTTGTTTCATAAGAAAACAACTGCACGTTTAGTAAGCCGTTTGAACGCAAGAATCAAAGCTATCGCAGCTTAATTCTCAAGTTTGAAAAAAAGCCCTTTTAAAAGGGCTTTTTTAATATTAATACAAAGTTACTGCTCTGCTCTTTCGCTTCAAATAAACAATTATTCTTTCTAAGGAGCGCTTAAAATCATTCAGCTGCTTCATACTCATTTGATCTACTGGCTTTAATGCTACCAACAAACTCTCAGCAACATCATCAACATATCTTTGGTAAGTAGAATTAATACTGTGTGTATTCACCAATATCAAATCTTCTTCAATCTTCAACAAATGCCGCAATATTTGCTGGAACAATAATGCATTTGTATATCCTTTAATGATAATTACTTTTTCTCCAGCCTTCAGAAAATGCCGGCCGAAAATAAAGGATAGATAATATAAAGTCGATAAACCTTGTCTTTCTTTAAACTCATCATAAAAATTATAAAACTCAAAACTTAGATCATTTAACAAAGCAAGCATTTGCTTAGGAACCAAATTTACCTTGTCACTGCTGATCTTTAAAAGGTGATTTGCTAATCCTTCAGCCGCCAAATTAAAATCCTCGACTAGGCTAGGAAAAACATCTTCGTTTGATAACACCTTAAAGCTAGGAGATAATCTCATTAGCCACCTCTTTACAAATTTACACAATAATAATTAAATTAATACATAAATATATGTATCAAAACATATTATATCTAAAATATTAAATTGTAAATAAATGAAAAAAGCCTCGTTATTGATTTAACGAGGCTTTCTTATAATATTATTAGTTAATCAGATTATGCTAGTTTACCGTGGCAATGTTTATATTTCTTACCTGAACCACACAGGCAATCATCATTGCGCCCTACACCTGAGTAATCAATTTCTCTATCTGATGTCTCTACAGCATCAGCAGATTCGATATTACGCTGAATTCTAATACCACTACCATCCGATTGATTTCCATCCGCCAATGTCTCAGATGATTCTTCTGTCATCGCTGGTAATTCAATTTTTAAACGGCTTAAGTAAACAATCGTATCGTGATAAATTCGGTCTAACATATTCTCAAACATTGCAAAAGCTTCTTTCTTATACTCTTGCTCTGGACGTTTTTGTGCATAGGCTCTCAATTGAATACCTTGACGTAAATAATCCATCGCCGCCAAATGATCTTTCCAATTGTGATCTAATAACTGCAACAATATATTTTTTTCAAAAGCTTTGAAATTATCTTGATCAACAATTGAAATCTCTTCATCTGAATCAGGCAATTTAGCAAATTGCTTATCATGATATGCTTGCTTATTCATCGCAATTAAACGATCAATAACCATTTCACCATCCAACTCTTGATTCTCTTCCAACCAGTCTTCAAGCTTTATATCCATTAAGAAATCACGTGATAACTTCTCTTCCAAACCTTCCATATCCCATTGTTCAGGGAATGATTGTGGCGGAATATATTTAGCAACTAAATCACGGAATACTGTTTCACGAATTGCATCAATCGCTGGTCCAACATCATTTGCAGCCAAGATATCATCACGCTGCTGATAGATAACTTTACGCTGGTCATTTGCCACATTATCGTATTGCAACAAGTTTTTACGCATTTCGAAATGATGACCTTCAACTTTACGCTGAGCATTTTCGATAGAGCGACTGATCCACTTATGTTCCAATGGAATACCATCACCCATGCCTAATTTCTTCATCATGTTATAAGCAGATGGCGAAGTAAAAATACGCATCAAGTTATCTTCTAAAGACAAATAGAAACGAGAAGAACCCACGTCACCCTGACGACCTGAACGACCACGCAGTTGATTATCTACACGACGAGATTCATGACGCTCAGTGCCAATGATATGTAAACCACCTTTTTCCAAAACTAAATTATGGCGATCTTGCCATTCCATTTTAAGTTTTGCTTTTTCAGCTTCAGTCGCATTTGGATGGTTTTCCATCTCCATAGCGAAGTTACCACCCAATACAATATCCGTACCACGACCAGCCATATTAGTAGCAATCGTTACTGCGCCAGGCTTACCTGCACCACCAACAATATGCGCTTCGCGCTCATGTTGTTTTGCATTCAATACTTCGTGTGGAATATTTTTTTCATCTAATAATTTAGAGATCAATTCAGACACTTCAACTGAAGCTGTACCAACCAGAACTGGCTGATCATCAGCACGACATTTTTCAATATCTTTAATAATTGCTTGATACTTCTCTCTTTGTGTTAAGAAAATTAGATCTCCAAAGTCTTTTCTTTGAATTGTTTTATTGGTTGGAATCACAACAACTTCTAAACCATAAATCTCTAATAACTCAGGCGCTTCAGTATCTGCTGTACCTGTCATACCAGACAATTTCGTATAAATTCTGAATAAATTTTGGAATGTGATCGATGCCAATGTTTGGTTTTCAGGCTTAATTTCTACGCCTTCCTTAGCCTCAATCGCCTGATGTAAACCATCTGACCAACGACGTCCTGACAATGTACGACCCGTATGCTCATCAACAATAACGATTTCGCCATCTTTGATTAAATAATCAACGTCTTTTTTGAATAACTCATGAGCACGTAAGCAGCTGTCTAAATGGTGATAAAGTTTAAGATTATTCGCATCATATAAACTTTCGCCTTCTTTTAATAAGCCGGCTTTAACTAATAATTCTTCCGCATGCTCATGACCTACTTCAGTTAAAAGAACCTGGCGATCTTTTTCATTAATTGTGAAATCATTATCACCATTCTCATCTGCTCTTTTTAGATGAGGAACGATAACATTAATCGCCGTATATAGCTCAGCAGTACCTTCTGCAGGGCCTGAAATAATTAATGGCGTTCTAGCTTCATCGATTAAAATTGAGTCAACTTCATCTATTACCGCAAAATTCAATGGACGCTGAACTTTTTGTTCAGGGCTAAAACTCATATTATCGCGAAGATAATCGAAGCCAATTTCATTATTAGTACAATAGGTAACATCACACTGATAAGCTGCTTTTTTCTCAGCTGGTGTTTGATCTGATACGATCGTGCCGACAGATAAGCCCATCCACTTGTACAGAACACCCATATCTGCTGCATCTCGCTTTGCCAAGTAGTCATTCACTGTTACTACATGAACACCCTTACCTTCTAATGCATTCAAATAAACCGCCAATGTCGCAACTAAAGTTTTACCTTCACCCGTACGCATTTCTGCAATTTTACCTTGGTGTAAAACAATACCACCCACCATTTGCACATCATAATGGCGTAAACCTAAAACTCGGCTACTCGCCTCTCTAATTGTTGCAAATGCTTCAGGTAATAATTTGTTTAAGGAAGTACCTTCTTGGATACGTTCACGGAATTTAATCGTCTGTTGTTGTAATTCTTCGTCAGACATTGCTTGCATAGTAGGTTCTAATGCATTAATTTGTTTGACGATTTTGAAAGCATCTTTGACCAAACGGTCATTTCGAGTTCCAAAAATCTTTTTTGCAATCGCACCAAACATGGCATTCCTTCATATAATAAAAGTATAAATTAACGGCGTATTTTAACGTATTTTGACGTTAAAAAGAACTAATGATGTGATACCCAGTTGTTTCTATGTATCAATTCTTCTGAAATCACATACCCAAGCTTATTAATGATGTCATTCGATGGCGTTTTCAAGAGCATTTTTACTTCTTCGGAATTATAGTTACACAATCCACGCCCTAATTCATCACCCTTCTCATTCACACACGATACGATATCACCTCGTTGGAATGAGCCTTTGACATCAATCACACCGATTGGCAATAAACTTTTCTTATGTTCAATCAATGCTTTTTCAGCACCTTGATCAACCACTACTTTACCTAGAACATGTGCTTGATTTAGTATCCAGCGTTTTTTAGCAGCAAGTGTTGTATCTTCTGGCTGAAATTGAGTGCCAATTTCAGCACGCTCAGCAACTTTCAATAAACCTTGTTTTTCTTTGCCATACACAATGTAAGTTTCAGTTCCTGAAGTTGCAGCCTTTTGTGCAGCTTTAACTTTAGTATACATTCCACCTTTTCCTAAGCTGCCACCTTCTGGGCTTGCCATCGTCAATAACGATGGATCCATTGCTCTGACTTTATGTAATAACTTGGCATCTGGATTTTTACGTGGATCCTTATTATATAGGCCGTGTTGATCCGTTAAGATTATATAAGTATCTGCTTCTATTAGATTCGCAACCAATGCACCTAAAGTATCATTGTCACCAATGCAAAATTCATCGTATGAAACAGTATCGTTCTCATTAATGACAGGAATCACATTGTGATTAATTAATGCATTTAATGTCGCACGAATATTCAAATAGCGAGTTCTATCTAATGCATCTTCATGCGTTAAAAGCACCTGTGCTGCTGTTAATGCATATCTCTGCAAGGCTGTCTGCCAAGCTTCTACTAGTTTTGCTTGCCCTACTGCTGCTGCCGCTTGTAGCTCGCTTAATTCTGTCGGTCGAACTGTCCAATTCAATCTTTTCATCCCTGCTGCAACAGCGCCAGATGAGACAACTATAACTTTATAGCCTTTCGATTGCAGTGTTGCGATTTGAGAAGCATAATCATCCAGCAAAGTATAATCGATTCCTATACCGCCATTTGTGATCATTGCACTGCCAATTTTAATTACCCAAAGAGTTTCTTTTTCCATACAATTCATATTATGATGTCAAGTTTAGAGCAAAATATTTGCACAAAATAAATTAAGGTTTGATGCGAAGGATTATCATAGCAAACTTACCTGACGTTGTTTTCATTTTAGAATGTTTAATTTAAAGGTGGTTTTAAAATGGCCCAAACACTTTACGATAAATTATGGGATGCCCATGTTGTGCGTACTGAAGAAGATGGCACAGCATTATTGTATATTGATAGACATATCATCCATGAAGTCACAAGCCCTCAAGCTTTTGAAGGATTGCGACTGGCTAATCGTGAACTGTGGCGTAAAAACTCCATCATTGCAACACCTGATCACAATACTCCAACAACACCTGGCTTTACAACGATTGATGACCCAATCTCTCGCTTGCAAGTCGATACCCTAGACAAAAATGCGCGCGCAGCTGGTGTTACTTATTTTCCTGTTGGTGATATTCGCCGTGGTATCGTTCATGTTGTCGGCCCTGAACAAGGCGCAACGTTACCCGGAATGACTGTTGTTTGTGGGGATTCACACACTGCAACACATGGCGCATTTGGCGCATTAGCATTTGGTATTGGTACAAGTGAAGTTGAGCATGTTATGGCGACTTGCTGCTTAGTACAAAAGAAATCAAAAGCGATGAACATTATTGTAGATGGCGACTTACCAAAAGGCGTTACTGCAAAAGATATCGTTTTAGCAATTATCCGTGAAATTGGTACCGCGGGCGGCACTGGATATGCAATCGAGTTTTCAGGTAGCGCGATTCGTGCACTATCTATGGAAGGTCGTATGACTATTTGTAACATGGCAATAGAAGCTGGCGCTCGCGTTGGTATGGTTGCTGTGGACAATACAACTTTAGAATTCGTAAAAGATCGCCCTTTATCACCTAAAGGTGAAATGTGGGATCAAGCCGTTGAATATTGGAATACATTGCATTCAGATGAAGGTGCGCAATTTGATAAAGTTGTTCGCTTAAAAGCTGAAGATATCAAACCTCAAGTGAGCTGGGGAACTAGCCCTGAAATGGTGGTTGGTATTGATGAATTGATTCCAGATCCATCTAAAGAACAAGATCCTGTAAAACGCACAGGCATGGAAAAAGCCTTGGCGTATATGGATTTACAACCAAATACAACTTTGTCAGATATTCCATTGACTAAAGTATTCATTGGTTCTTGTACAAACTCACGCATTGAAGATTTACGCGAAGCGGCTGAAATTGCTAAAGGTAAAAAAGTTGCGAGTAATATTCTTCAAGCGATGATTGTTCCTGGTTCTGGTTTAGTGAAAGCACAAGCTGAAAAAGAAGGTTTGGATAAAATTTTCTTAGAAGCAGGTTTTGAATGGCGTGAGCCTGGTTGTTCAATGTGTTTAGCAATGAATAACGACAGATTAAATCCTGGTGAACATTGTGCTTCAACATCAAACCGTAACTTTGAAGGTCGTCAAGGTGCTGGTGGTCGTACACATTTAGTTAGCCCCGCAATGGCTGCCGCTGCTGCTATTGCTGGTCATTTTGTTGATATTCGAACGTTTAAATAATGAAATCAAATAAGTCTCTACAAATGTCTATTGTATTTTATAGCCTGATTATTGCTGGTATTTGCGTAAGTTTAATCTACGCACCTAATCCAACAACAGCAGATATATCTCTACATGCAATAGGCATTGTCTATTTCTCATTTTCTTTGTATTTAAAAATTCGAAAAAGCATTAAAACTAAGGATATTCAATGAAAAAATTTACTACACATAAAGGTATCGCTGTCGCAATTGATCGTCCAAATATTGACACCGATGCAATCATTCCAAAACAATTTTTAAAATCCATTCAGCGTTCTGGCTTTGGCGTGAACTTATTTGATGAATGGCGTTATTTAGATGTTGGTGAACCTGGCATGGATAACAGCCAACGTCCACTCAATAAAGAATTTACATTAAACCAACCTCGTTTTGAAGGTGCATCTATCTTAGTTGCACGTGAAAATTTTGGTTGTGGCTCTTCTCGTGAGCATGCTGTATGGGCATTGGATGATTATGGTTTCAGAGCTGTGATCGCACCAAGCTACTCAGACATCTTCTTTAACAACTGCTTTAAAAATGGTGTATTACCAATTGTGCTTTCTGCTGAAGATGTTGATACAATTATCCAATTGATTAATCAACACGAAGGCCTTGAAATCGAAATCGATTTACCATCACAACAATTGGTGTGTAAATTAAACAATAATCCATTACATACTCCATTCTCTTTCAATGTGGATGAGTTCCGTAAATATTGTTTACTCAATGGTTTTGATGATATCGGCTTAACTCTTCAACACACAGATGATATTAAAGCTTATGAAGCGCGAATGAAACAGAAAACGCCATGGGTATTTATGGATCATTCCCTATAATTTTATTTAACAACTTGTATATTTTATGAAAACTACTGAAATACGCCGTAAATTTTTAGACTTCTATATCTCAAAAGGACATACAGAAGTTTCCTCAAGCTCATTGGTTCCACACAATGACCCTACGCTTTTATTCACAAATGCAGGGATGAACCAATTCAAAGACCTATTTTTAGGATTGGAAAAACGTAACTATGTACGTGCCACATCTTCACAACGTTGTGTTCGCGCAGGCGGTAAACATAATGATTTGGAAAACGTAGGTTTTACAGCTCGCCATCACACATTTTTTGAGATGTTGGGGAACTTTAGTTTCGGCGACTATTTCAAAAAAGATGCCATCGAATTCGCATGGGAATTATTAACACAAGTTTATGGCTTCCCTGCTGAAAAATTGACAGTAACTGTATTCCATACAGATGATGAAGCATTTGCAATTTGGCGTGATGAAATTGGTGTACCTGAAGAACGCATCATCCGCATCGGCCTAAAAGAAGATGGCAGTTCAGATAACTTCTGGCAAATGGGCGATACTGGTCCTTGTGGTCCTTGTTCTGAAATTTTCTATGATCATGGCAATCACATTTGGGGTGGTCCTCCAGGTTCTGCTGAAGAAGATGGCGATCGTTTCATTGAAGTATGGAACTTAGTTTTCATGCAATTTAATCGTGATGAAGCTGGTATTTTGCACCCATTACCAAAACCATCTGTTGATACAGGTATGGGCTTAGAGCGTTTATCAGCTGTATTACAAGGCGTTCATGACAACTATGAAATTGACCTATTCCAAGCATTGATCAAATCAGCAGCGACTGCAACAAACACAACTGATCTAAAACATAACTCATTAAAAGTTATCAGTGATCATATTCGTTCAGTATCTTTCTTGATTGCGGATGGTGTTTTACCTTCGAATGAAGGTCGCGGCTATGTATTGCGCCGTATTATTCGCCGTGCAATTCGTCACGGATACAAATTAGGTCAAAAAGGCATTTTCTTTAATACATTAGTGTCAACATTGGCTGATGTAATGGGTGATGCTTATCCTGAATTGGTTGAAAAGAAAACTCATATTCAAGATGTCATCAAACAAGAAGAAATTCGCTTCGCTGAAACTTTAGAGCATGGTTTGAAACTATTGGAAGCTGACATCAAAGCATTGAATGGTGAAAAAACTATTTCTGGCGAAACAGTATTCAAATTGTATGATACTTACGGCTTCCCTGTTGATCTAACGAATGACATTGCTCGCGAACAAGGCTTAGATTTAGATATGCCTGGCTTTGAAGCTTGCATGGAAGAACAACGTGCTCGTGCACGTGCTGCAAATCAATTCAGCGCTGAAAAAACAGTTGCGATCGATTTAACAAAACCTGTTGAATTCGTGGGCTATACAGAAAATCATTTAGATACAGTGATTTTAGAATTGGCAAAAGATGGTGAATTGGTTGATTCATTGTCAGAAGGCGATCAAGGCATCATCGTTTTAGAACGCACACCGTTCTATGCTGAATCAGGTGGTCAAGTTGGTGACCATGGTTCAATCACGATCGGTGATAACTTATTCATCGTTGAAGATACAAAAAAACAAGGAGATGCAGTTCTTCACTTTGGTCATGTATCTAAAGGTTCATTCAAAAAAGCTGCGACTGTACATGCAAAAATTGACGAACAATATCGTGATGACATTCGTAAAAATCACTCTGCTACACATTTATTGCATAAAGCATTACAAGACACTTTAGGTGGTCACATTGAACAAAAAGGCTCATTGGTAACTTATAACCGCTTACGTTTTGACTTCTCTCACAATGCACCAATTTCATTGGAAGTATTACAAGAGATCGAACGCCATGTGAATGCTGCGATCATTGCTAATAACGCTGTAGAAATTGAAGTGATGCCAATTGATGAAGCAAAAGCAAAAGGTGCTATGGCTTTATTTGGTGAGAAATATGGAGACAACGTTCGCGTTGTTGAAATGGGTCATTCATTAGAATTATGTGGTGGTACTCATGTTGCTCGCACTGGTGATATCGGTCAATTCAGAATCATCCAAGAAACTGGTATCGCTTCAGGTGTTCGTCGTATTGAAGCTGTAACAGGTTTGCATGCTTTAGAAATGGTTCAAGCAAATGTTCGTTTAATCGTTGAATTATCAGAAGCGCTGAAATCTACGCCTGAGCAATTAGTGATTAAAATGCACCAAACTTTGAATGATCTCAAAGCAACGGATAAATCATTACAACAAGCTAAGTCTAAATTAGCATTAGCCGCAAGTGATGAAATCTTGGCACAAGCTAAAGAAATCAATGGTGTAAAAGTAATCATTGCTCATGTTCCTGAAGTTGAAACAAAATTACTGCGTGAATTAGCAGATAAATTGCGTGATCAATCACAAGGCATCGTGCTTTTAGGTTCTACATTTGATGAAAAAGCGACATTAGTGACAGCTGTTGAAAAATCATTAACTGCTAAAGTAAAAGCAGGCGATTTAGTGAATATTGCAGCAGCAGTTGTTGGTGGAAAAGGCGGTGGTCGCCCTGATTCAGCAACAGCAGGTGGTCAAGATGCTTCTAAATTAAATGAAGCATTAGAAGCTGCTAATACTTGGATTCAAGATAAACTGTAATTATTCAGATCATAAAAAAGCGGGATTAAATCCCGCTTTTTTTATTGCCTTTTTTTACTTTAAGCATATTTAATGACAACTTTCATCGCCTTTTCATCTGCCGCATTCTTAAACACCTTATACGCATGCTCTAAGTCATTAAAAGCAAAATGATGCGTAATCATCTTAGATAAAGGTAATTTGCCAGCACAACACGTTTTTAACAGCATATCGGTCGTATTAGCATTCACTAAGCCAGTTGTGATTTTTAAGTTCTTAATCCAAAGCTTTTCCAATGCAAAACTTACCGCCTGCCCATGAACACCTACGTTAGCAATATTTCCACCTTCTTTAACGATATGCTGGCATACATCCCAAGTTTCAGGAATACCCACAGCTTCAATTGCGCAATCAACACCACGACCATTGGTGAGCTTTAAAATCGCCGCAATCGGTTCTCCTTTGCTTGAATTGATTACCTTTGTCGCACCCATATCTAAAGCCATTTCTAATCGATTTTGATCAGTATCCACCACAATAATTTCACTTGGAGAATATAATTGTGCCGTTAATAACGCTGCCATTCCTATCGGGCCTGCGCCGACAATTGCAACAGTATCACCAGGTTTTACATCACCATACTGCACACCAATTTCATGTGAAGTTGGCAATGCATCCGACAATAAAACCGCAACATCTTCTTCTAAATTTTCAGGTAAAAGATACAACGATGTATCAGCAAAAGGAGTACGAACGTACTCAGCCTGTGTACCATCAATCATGTATCCCATAATCCAACCACCGCCATTTAAGCAGTGAGCATTTAATTGTTTTTGGCAATTCTCACAAGTTCCACAGCGACTCACACAAGAGATAATCACTTTATCGCCTTTTTTAAATTTTTTAACTGCACTACCAACTTCTTCAACAATTCCAACACCTTCATGCCCTAAAATTCGTCCATTAAAGCTACCTGTTTTTTCTTTTGCTGTTTCTGCAATCTCTGGATTTTTACCTTTCATGATGCCTAAGTCTGTCCCACAGATCGTCGTTGTCGTTAATTTAATAATGGCATCTGTTGGTTCTATAATTTGTGGCACTGGTCTATCTTCAAAACGTAAATCATTTTCACCGTAATAAACCATTGCTTTCATTGTGTTTGTCATTATCGACTCCTCATTTTATTTTTATATATTTATGTATTCATTACATAAATATTAGGGCGTGTTGAACATTCATAATTTTAGCCAAATATAAGCACAAGCTAAAGCGACAGTATTTTCATAATGTT
>CANRJJ010000044.1 GCA_947630895.1 uncultured Wohlfahrtiimonas sp.
TATAGTCTTTATATTTTTTTAAGTTCATATCAATTTAAATCCTTAGGAACGTTCATCTATATTTATGAGAAAACAGCAATCAACATTGATTCAGTATTTATCACAACGTGAATAATAGAGATGATCATTAAAATCCAGATTACCGCTAGTAATGTTTTAGCCAAATATATGTAAATAACACGCTTCATGGTGTTATGAACGTAATCTTCAATCACTGCTTGTAAACCAATGGCTGCATGGAATAGTGCGACACTAACAAAAGTGATCAACAATACAGTATTCAAAGGTTTATCAATCCAAGCCAATACAGTGATGTAATCAGACTTGATTAAGAATGCAAATGAAAATGCAAACCAGAGGAATAGTACGGCTAAGATTACAGCAGCTACTTTTTGCAATAACCATTCTTTAGAACCAGAATGAGAAGAGCCTAGACCTTTAACGCGTCCAAGAGGGGTACGATAATTCATGTGATCTCCTATGCCAAAATGCCAACGCCAAGAAGTGCAATTGTAATGATTGCTGTAGCAATGATTACCCAGTTACCAGATTTTGCAGCTTCTTCATTACTGATGCCAATACCAGCATCCCAAAATAAATGGCGAATACCATTACAAAAGTGATACACCGTTGATGCTACACCTAAAGTAATAATTGGGAAAAACGCGTAGTGTGTGAATAATGCCTGAATGCCTTCAGCAAGAGGTCTACTGAATGGAATAGCGATAATCCATAGTCCAATAGCGAGTAAAACGATTAAAGATGCAATACCTGTAACACGATGCAAAAAACTCATGATGGAAGTTTTTTGTAGTTTGTAGCCTGAACCCAGCATAAAGGGCGAGAGCGGCCGTTGTTGCTTTTCCATACGACTCCTTGGTAAAACTTTGGTGGTAAAAATTATATAAATTGCTCGTTAATATTATTCATATTGAAGTACGAACGAACGGAAGCGCAAACATTTTAATTAATTTCCACTATTTACTCAACTTCAATCTTAGTTGCTTGAAGCAATCTTGACCTACGGTAGAAAAAAATCAGGATAATTAATTACTTTTTTATTACAATTTTTTCGAAAATTAAAGGGGGGGATGCAGTATTCATGGGAATTAGATGAAAAAGCTGCTGAGCATGCGTACTAAAATGACAACTAAAAAAATCGCAAAAACTTGACGGATACGGGCTGCTGACAGTTTATAGCTTAATTTGACTCCGAGAGGTGCAGTTAAAATACTTGCGAATGCAATTCCAACAAAAGCAGGTAAATAAATATAGCCTAATGAATATTCTGGTAAATTTTCTACGCCCCAGCCGTTATAAATGTAGCTAATTGTGCCAAAAGTAGACAAAATTACGCCAATCATGGCGGATGTTGCGATGGCTTTTCTCATTTCATAACCTAAGTAAGTTAAAATTGGTACTGTAATTGCACCGCCTGCAATTCCAATAAAGCTTGCTAAGAACCCGATCACAATTCCTAAAATGACAAAGATGTATAAAGGGAAAACAGGATCAATATTACTGTCACCTTTGTTCTTTTTAGGAGAAAGCAGAGAGTAAATTGTATAAATTAAGAAAACACAGAAGATAATTTGAAGAATAGTATTAGAAAGTAGATTAACAATCATGCTTCCACCGACTACACCAATTGCACTACCGATCCCTAAATAAGGAATCTGTTTCCATAAAATAGTACCTCTTTTATTATGAGACCAAGCGGAAGATGCAGTAGACATGATGATGATCGAGAATGATGTACCTAAAGCCATTTTCATGATGATTTCTGAAGGAAAATTTAAAGATTCTGCAAGATAGTGAATCACAGGCACAATGACAGTTCCACCACCAATACCCAAAAGACCTGCCATAAAACCTATAAAGCAACCTGAAATAATGAAAATTAGAAAAACTAACATGCAGACCTCATACTGAACAATTTTTAATAAAGATTTATAAACTGAAGGAGCATAACAAACTTGTTAAGATCTTGTCTGCAAACCACACTAAAAAATGCTAATGTGACATTTTTTGATAATGGTTAATGATATTGTGAAGAATTACGAAACAGCACTTCAAAAAGCGATAGCAAAACTAGCACATTTAGATAATCCTAAATTTGAAGCGGAATCTTTATTGTCGTTTGTGTTGCAATGCAATCGTAGTCACATTATTGCTTTTCCAGAAAAAACGATAGATGAAGCTTTATATAATAAATATATAGAATTGATTCAGGCACGCAGCTTGGGGCAGCCTTATGCGTATTTAACGGGTGAAAAAGAGTTTTATGATTTAACCTTAAAAGTAACACCTGCCACTTTAATTCCCAGAGCAGATACTGAACTATTAGTGGAAACTGCATTATCCAAAATGAACACGACCGAAACTTATAATGTCATTGATATGGGAACGGGCAGTGGGGCGATTGCATTAACGATTAAAAAGCATCGGCCGAATGCAAATGTATATGCTGTTGATCAATCTTTAGAAGCACTATTAGTCGCTAAAGAAAATGGTCTAAATTTGAATTTGAATGTTGAGTTTATTCAAAGTGATTGGTTCAGCAACGTTGATGGACAAAAGTTTGATTTGATTGTTTCGAATCCACCATACATTGAAAAGCAAGATGAGCATCTTGTGGGTGATGGTGTTAAATATGAGCCCATTACAGCATTGGTTGCTGAAGATGAAGGTTACTCAGATTTGTATCACTTGATTGAAAAATCATTGCCATTATTAAAGAATGGTGGTTGGTTGATGATGGAGCATGGATTTGAGCAAGGGCAGAAGCTACGTGAAGCTTATTCTTCATTTGGTTATAGCGATGTTGAAACGCTCAAAGATTTAGGTAGCAATGATAGAATCACAATAGGAAAAAAGCCTCTTAATTAAGAGGCTTTTGCTGTTTGAGTGAATTATTTTTCGAGTAACTCATAATTCAGAGTGGTTGAATCACTGCGGCGATAATATACAAAAGGTGTTTCGTAAGACTTAATAAACTCACTGCGCTCTTCTTCTGTATCAAACCATCTTTCTGCGGCAAATTGATCACCTAAAAGGTGCTCTGCACTTAAAGGACTGTTTTCTTGAAGCGTCATTTTAACGCCATATTTTTGACTCATAAAAACTCCTAAGAATATTAATTAACTAACCACCAGTCATCGACATAAATCGTGTGATCTTTGTGTCATCTTCGATAAATTCATGTTTGAGTGGTTTTAAATCTAGTGCACTATGAATAGCTGATTTGATAGCTTCATCAGTACAATCAGGAGATCGTACCAAATCTCGTAAAGGATAGCTTTCATTTTGTCCAAGGCACATATAAAGAGTTCCATCCACCGCGAGACGAATTCGGTTACACGTTTCACAAAAATGCTGTGAAATAGGTGTGATCAATCCTAGTGTGAATTTACCATCTTTTGATTTCCAATAGCGAGCAGGGCCACCGCCACGAATTTCAGCTGACTCAATTAAGTCATACTTCTTATATGCTTCATTTAAGAAATCAGTTAAATTTTTACCAGTAGTTTTTTGTCCTGTATGACCCATTGGCATCACTTCGATCATGCGAAGAATAAAGCCATTATCAATACAGAATTTAATCATTGGCTCAATCTGATTATCATTAATATTAAGCATAGGGACCATGTTGATTTTGATTTGGTCAAAACCAGCATCTTTTGCAGCCATGATTCCTTCGTAAACTTGGTTGAAACAGTTTAACCCTGTGATCTCTTTGATTACCGATGTGCTCATACCATCTAAACTAATGTTTAAACGATCCAATCCTGCATTGCGAAGTGCAACAGCATGCTTTTTTAGCTGCGTTGCATTCGTGGTCATGGATAGATCTTCAACGCCAGGAATTTTTTTGATGGATTCAACTAATTTAGGCAAGTCTTTACGCAGTAAAGGCTCACCGCCTGTTAAACGAAAACGTTTAACACCTAATTCAGTAAAGTTACGAATAATGCGCGTTAGTTCATCGAAAGAAAGCCAGTTTTCAGGCACTTCAAAATCTCTGAAGCCTTCAGGGATACAGTAAGTACAACGTAAGTCGCATTTATCTGTGACCGATACTCTAACGTAGTCTATGGTTCTTCCGAATTGATCAACTAACATAATTTACCTCCTAATCTCTATAAATGAAGTGACTTAACACATTCAGATAAGAGTTCTAATTTCTTCACTTGAGTATACTCTTTTCGGTAAATCAAACCGATTTTTCTCTTTGGTACAGGACCTTTGAATGGAATACAAGAAATGAGTTCCTGTAGATGATCTTGTATCAAAGCGTATTTCGGCAATACTGAAATGCCTTGGCCTGATGCAACAATATTACGAATAGTTTCTAAAGAGTAATGATGTGCATTGTTTGAGCTGATTTCAGGGCATTGTTCGACAACCTGATCTCTAAAGCAGTGACCAATATTTAAAAGTAATGGATCATACTCATGAATTGAAGCAGCATCAATAGATGATTCACCTGCTAAAGGATGGTTTTTAGGTGTGATGACATAAAACTCTTCATCATATAACTCATCAACCGCTAATGATGGCTCATAAATTGGTAAGGCAACAATCGCAGCATCGATCTCACCGCTTTTTAACATAGGGATAATATTATCCGTAGTATTTTCATAAATATTTAAAGTTAATTCTGGCGCGGCTGCTTTTAAAACAGGAATAACTTTAGGTAATAAATAAGGTGCGATTGTAAAAATAACACCAAGTTTTAATTCACCTTGCGCTGAATTAACAGAAACTCTCAATTCTTTTAGTTGTTGCACGATAGAAAAAATTTGTTTGACCTTCGGTAAAGCTTCTAATCCTTCAGGTGTCAGGAATACTTCACTTGCTGAACGTTCAAATAGCGTCACACCTAATGAATATTCAAGATTTTTTATACCGATTGATAGTGCAGGTTGTGAGATAAAACATTTTTGAGCTGCTCGCCCAAAGTGTTTTTCTTCTGCTACGGCTAAAAAATATCTAAGTTCATTCAATTTCATGTGTGTTGCTCCTGTGCCAATTAAGATATTGGTTATAATTAATATAATGCTCTAATAATATCATTATTACTACAACATTACATGCAAATGATATTGATTGAGTTTTAGATGTGTTTAATAAAAATATTATATAAGTGAAATTCAATGATCAAAATGTAGTAAAAAAGAAGTACTTTTTTAGGTTTTTTTGATAGGGCTCATTTTTTTGTAAGTTTTTTGTCAAGTTTTTTGTAAAAATTCGTAAAAAAACAGAGGGGGGTTAACTTTTTGACGAAAAAGTTGGATATATTCTATAAAAGACGATAAAATTCACATCGGCTTTTTAGCTTAAATCAAATGAGGATAGAGATGAAACAGATTGATAGATTTAGACAGTGGTCAGCATTGTATGGTGCTAATGCGATTTATGTCGAAGAAATGTACGAATCTTATTTAGCTGACCCACATTCTGTATCAGACGAGTGGGCGAGTTTTTTTAACGATTTCAAAAATGACGAAACAATTAATGTTTCACACGCTGCAGTTAAAGAGTCATTTAAAGAACTTGCAAGAATGAAAAATCATTCAGCTGCTCAATATACTATTGATCCTGTTGCATCTGAAAAGCAAGCTGCTGTATTGCGTTTGATAGAATCATATCGTATGCGTGGACATCAAACTGCTGTATTGTGCCCAGTACAAATTCGTGAAAGAAAAATTATTCCTGAATTGTCTCCTGAATATCATGGTTTAAGCAAAAGTGATTTAGAAACTGAGTTTAATACAGGCACATTAACGAATGTTGCTCAGATGAAACTTAAAGACATTATTGAGATTTTGGAAAGAACATATACGCAGTCTATTGGTGCTGAATATATGCACATGACGCAAACTGAAGAGCGTACATGGATCCAAAATCAATTAGAAAGTGTTAAGCAAAACATCAAATATTCAAAAGAAGAAAAAATAGAAACATTAAAAGAATTAATTTCTGCTGAAGGTTTAGAACGTTACTTACACACACGTTATGTTGGTCAAAAGCGCTTCTCATTAGAAGGAAGTGATGCGTTGATTCCTTTAATGCATGAATTAATCGATCAATCAAGCGAAGAAGGTGCTGAAGAAGTTATCATTGGCATGGCGCATCGTGGCCGCTTGAATATGTTAGTTAATATCTTAGGTAAAGCACCAAAAGATTTATTTGATGAATTCGAAGGTAAACGCACTGTTGAACGTGGTGCAGGTGACGTTAAATATCACATGGGCTTCTCATCAAGTATCCAAACAAAACATGGTGATCTTCATTTGGCGTTGATGTTTAACCCATCACATTTAGAAATCGTTAACCCAGTAACAGAAGGTTCTGTTCGTGCACGTTTAGAGCGTCGTGCTGAAAATTTATCTCCATTACCATTTGAAACAGTATTGCCTGTATTAATTCACGGTGATGCAGCATTTGCAGGGCAAGGCGTTGTAATGGAAACATTACAGTTGTCAGAAGTTCGTGGTTATCGTTGTGGTGGTACTGTTCATATTATTGTGAATAACCAAATTGGTTTTACAACTTCAAATCCATTAGACGTGCGTTCATCTGCATATAGCTCGGATGTTGCAAAATTGATTCAAGCACCAATTTTCCACGTGAATGGTGATGATCCTGAAGCAGTAAAATTCATTGCTGAATTGGCAATTAACTATCGTCAAAAATTCCAGAAAGATGTGGTGATTGATTTAGTTTCATATCGTCGTTTGGGCCATAATGAAGCAGATGAACCAAGTGCAACACAGCCAATGATGTATAAAAAAATCAAAGCGCATAAAACACCAGCAGCAGTTTATGCTGATCGTTTGATTGCTGAAGGTGTTGTGACAGAAGCTGAATACAAAGCATTGACGAAAACTTATCGTGATCGCTTAGAGGAAGGTAAACCAGTAGGTTATCCAACAATTCCTGCGATTAATGATACTTATACGAAAAAATGGGCGAAATTCTTAAAAAATTCTCCTAAGTTTGGTACTGAAAATCAGAAGAATCCAAAAACTACAGTATCTTTGCAAGAGATCAAAAGAGTTTCTGAGGAAATGAGTGTATTGCCACAAGGTTTTACATTGCATCCTCGTGTTCAAAAAATCTATGAAGATCGTATCAAAATGGCAGCTGGTGCATTACCAGTTGATTGGGGATTTGCTGAAAACTTAGCATATGCGACATTGTTGCAAGAAGGTCATTCAGTACGTATTTCAGGTCAAGACTCAGGTCGTGGGACATTCTTCCATCGTCATGCAGTGTTTCACAACCAAGTAGATGGCAGCAGCTACATTCCTTTACAGCATTTAGATAAAGGTGCACGTTTTACTGTTATTGACTCTATTTTGTCTGAAGCAGCAGTCATGGGCTTTGAATATGGTTATGCAGCAACTGAACCAGATGCATTGGTTATTTGGGAAGGTCAATTTGGTGACTTTGCTAACGGTGCTCAAGTTGTTATCGATCAGTTCATCTCAGCAGGCGAAACGAAATGGATGCGCTTATGTGGTTTAGTTTTATTATTACCACATGGTTATGAAGGTCAAGGTCCTGAGCATTCATCTGCACGTCCTGAACGTTTCTTACAAATGTGTGCTGAAAATAATATGTCAGTAGTTACACCAACGACACCTGCACAAACATTCCATTTGTTCCGTCGTCAAGTATTACAAGAGTATCGTAAGCCATTAATTTGTTTCTCTCCTAAGAGCTTATTGCGTCATAAATTAGCCGTGAATACTTTAGAAGATTTAACAGAAGGTTCATTCCAGCCAATGATTCCAGAAGTTAAAGAGTTAGAGAATAAGAAAGTTGAAACTTTAGTCGTTTCAGTCGGTAAGATTTACTATGACCTATATGAAAAACGTGAAGAGCTTGAGTTGAATAATTTTGCATTGGTTCGTTTGGAAGAGATTTACCCATTCCCAGCAGCGCAAATGGCTGAAATTGCCTCAACTTATCCAAATATTAAAGAGATCGTATTTGTACAAGATGAACCTATTAATCAAGGTTATGCATTCTTTGTTCGCGATTATCTTGATATTTACAAAACGAAGAAAACGAATGTTCGCTATGTTGCAAGAGAAGCGAGTGCATCCCCAGCTGTTGGTTATAATAGCGTTCATGTTGAACAGCAAAACCAATTAATACAGCAAGTATTTAACATCGATTTATAAAGAACCACCAAGATTTTTGAAGGAGAATCTCATGAGTATTGAAATTAAAGTTCCGGTATTACCAGAATCAGTTGCGGATGCATTATTGGCTGTTTGGCACGTTAAAGAAGGCGACTTCGTGAATGAAGGCGATAACCTTGTTGACTTAGAAACAGACAAAGTAATGTTAGAAGTTCCAGCAACAGTGAGCGGAACAATTCAATCTATTAAAATTCCTGAAGGCACAAACGTAACTGCAGGTGAAATTTTAGCTGTATTAGTAGAAGGCGAAGCAGCTTCAGCAACGCCTGCAGCACAAGAGTCAGCACCAGCAAATTCTGCTGAAGATGCACACAAATTATCTCCAGCAGTAAAAGTATTGGTTGAAGAGAATAAATTGGATGTATCTGCAATTCCAGCAACAGGTAAAGATGGCCGTCATACTAAAGAAGATATTTTGAAATTCTTAGAAAGTGGTAAATCAGCACCTAAAGCAGCAGCACCTGCACCAGCTAAAGCAGCAGCGCCGGTGGCTGCACCATTGAATATTCCAATGGGTAATCGTACAGAACAACGCGTTCCAATGACTCGTTTACGTGCGACAATTGCTGAACGCTTATTAGAAGCTAAAAACAGCACAGCAATGTTGACAACATTCAATGAAGTAAACATGAAGAATGTGATTGAATTACGTAAAAAATACAAAGATGAATTTGAAAAGCGTCATGGTATTAAGTTAGGCTTCATGTCTTTCTTTGTAAAAGCAGCAGTTGAAGCATTGAAAAAATATCCTGCAGTTAACGCATCGATCGATGGTAATGACATGATTTATCATGGTTACTTTGATATCGGTGTTGCAGTATCTTCACCTCGTGGTTTAGTAGTTCCTGTGATTCGTGATGCAGACCAAAAATCATTGGCTGAAATTGAAAAAACAATCATGGACTTCGCAATTCGTGCGAAAGAAGGTAAGTTGGGTTTAGACGATATGAGCGGTGGTACATTTACTGTAACTAACGGTGGTGTATTTGGTTCAATGTTATCTACACCAATCATCAACCCACCACAAAGTGGTATTTTGGGTATGCATAAAACTTATGATCGTCCAATTGCGGAAAATGGTCAGGTTGTGATTGCACCAATGATGTACTTGGCACATTCATATGATCACAGAATCATTGATGGTAAAGAAGCTGTTGGTTTCTTAGTTGCGATCAAAGATGCGATCGAAGATCCAACTCGTTTGTTGTTGGATATCTAATTTAAACAATTATAATAATGAAAGCCTCACTGATACGTGAGGCTTGTTTCTACAGAGTGTTCTAGCTCGATTCCAGATTTTAAGGAAGTCATCATGGCAAAAAAATATGACGTCATTGTAATTGGCGGTGGACCAGCAGGTTATGTTGCAGCAATTCGTGCTGCGCAATTAGGTTTTAAGACAGCATGTATTGAAAAGTGGATTACTCCAGAAGGTACGCCAGCATTGGGTGGTACTTGCTTAAACGTAGGTTGTATTCCTTCAAAAGCATTATTAGAATCTTCACATCATTACTCTTATGCGAAAGAAAGTTTTAGCCAACACGGTATTAAAGTTGGTGGTGTTGGTATTGATGTACCACAAATGATTAGCCGTAAAGATGAAATTGTTAAGCAATTAACAGGTGGTATTGCTCAATTATTTAAAGCAAACAAAATTGATTGGTTGCAAGGCGAAGGTACTTTATTCCCTGAGCGCGTTGTAAAAGTAAAAGATCAAGAAGGTAATGTTGTTGAGTACCAAGCAGATAACGTAATTTTAGCTTCGGGTTCTACACCAATTGATATCGGTGCGGCACCATTAGATGGTAAACGCGTGATTGATTCAGCTGGCGCTTTATCTTTAACAGAAGTTCCTAAGCGTTTAGGCGTAATCGGTGGTGGTGTAATTGGTTTAGAAATGGCAAGTGTTTGGGCTCGTTTGGGTTCTGAAGTTGTTATTTTTGAAGCAATGGACTCATTCTTAGCAAGTGCTGATACAGCAATTTCTCGTGATGCTTTACGTGTATTCACTAAGCAAGGTTTAGATGTTCGTTTGGGGGCTCGCGTAGTATCTACAGCAACATCAAAACGTGATGTAAAAGTGACATATTCAGATAAAGATGGCGAACATACAGAAAACTTTGATTACTTATTAGTTGCTGTTGGCCGTGCACCATATACAACTAACTTAGTAGATCCAAGCGTTAATATCGTTATGGATGGTAGCCGTATTCATGTAGACGGTAACTGTGCAACAAATGTTCCTGGTGTTTGGGCAATTGGTGACTTAGTTCGTGGTCCAATGTTAGCGCATAAAGGATCTGAAGAAGGTGTTGCTGTTGCTGATCGTATTGCAGGTAAATATGCATTTGTAGATTATGATTTAGTACCATCAGTAATTTATACAAGTCCTGAAATCGCATGGGTTGGTAAAACTGAACAAGCATGTAAGCAAGAAGGTTTAGATATTAAAGTGGGTACTTTCCCATTTGCAGCATCTGGTCGTGCACGTGCAATGGACTCAACTGATGGTGTTGTGAAAATTATTGCAGATGCTAAATATGACAGAGTTTTAGGTGTTCATATTTTAGGTGAAAATGCTTCAGAATTGATTCATGAAGCTGTAGTTGCAATGAGCTTTGGTTCTTCTTCTGAAGATATTGCTCGTATTATGCATGCTCATCCAACATTAGCAGAAGCTGTGAAAGAAGCTGCATTGGCTGTTCATAAAGAAGCAATTCACACTGTGAACAAAAAATAATTTCATTGTTATGCATCGAAAGAAAAAGCCTGCAATTAGCAGGCTTTTTTTATAGTTGTTCTAATTGATGGCTAATGCCACTGAATCTTGCAGTTTTCTTTCGGATCATCGTTTTTATAATGTCAGGCTCGCCAATAATGCATAGTTTTGTTTTAGCACGCGTAACACCTGTATATAAAAGTTCCGTAGTTAGGATTTGGCTAGAAAAATTTGGTAACACGATCATGACATTATCAAATTCACTGCCTTGTGATTTATGAATGGTCATTGCAAAAGCTGTTTCATATTGTGGGAGCAGCTGTACAGGAATAGACCTTGGTTGCTCATTATCACTTTCAAAATAAGCAATCACTCTGTCATTTTCTTTAAAAATAATGCCGATATCGCCATTGAATACATTATTCACATAATCATTTTGCAAAATCATAATGGCTTGGCCATGATATAAAACATGATTGTCAGATGATTTAAAGATTTGAGTGCTGATGTATTCATTGATGGCTTTTGTGCCAAATTCAGAAACATTGGTAGCACATAGAATCCTAACTTGGTGTAGAGCTTTAAAAAGCTCGGTAATTTTGGCATCAGTTTGGCATAATACATGATATTGCTTGAGTAGTTCATCAATTTCAAGTAACCATTTTTTATCCGTTTTAGAGTTAATGAATTTAAGTTCATCAGAAAAATTTTCAATAATGGGTTCAAAAGCCAAAGGTTCTTGTCGATTAATGGCAGCAGCTAATTGTCCAATCCCTGAGTTTTCTTTAAAACGATAGCTTTGAGTAAGTAAGGTGACATTATTCAATGGTACATTTGTCGGTGAAAAATCATTGGCAAGAGATTCGTCGATAATTTGCTCCAATTCATTGAGTCGAGCTTCGTTATAACCAATCGTTTTACAAGCTTCACCCATAATTGCACCTGCTTCTACAGAAGCTAGCTGATCTTTATCACCTAAAATGATGACTCGAATATGTGAGGGCAGTGCTTGAATCAAAAGATTGAAGATGTGCAAGTCAATCATAGATGCTTCATCGATAATGATTAAATCAGTGGGTAGAGGATGATAAGCATGAAATTTAGGTTTGATTTGGCTAGGATTAAATTTCAATAAGCGATGCAAAGTTGTACTGCTTGCAGGGATTTTATCTAGTAAGTCAGTGAGCTCAGGGTGAGAGTCTTTAAATGAGATTTTTTGTTTTTCAATGGATTCACTTAAACGAGCGGCTGCTTTGCCTGTAGGTGCAGCCAAAGAAATGTGTAAGTTAGGATTCTCGTTTAATAGCAATAATAAGATTTTAATAACTGTTGTCGTTTTGCCTGTGCCAGGTCCACCTGAAATAATAGAAACAGGAGAGATTAAGGTATTAGCGGCAGCTAGTTTTTGGCGATTTAAAGATTGCTCTTTAGGAAATAGCTTATGCAATAGTTCAATAGTATCTTCAGAGGGTAAAGTACTGCTATTTTGATTGGAATGTAAAAACTCCACGATATTTTTTTCAAAATTAAGATTCTTAGTGAGATAAATACCAGCGTCATTGATGCTAATTGGTGAGTTTTTTTGTAGAGCTATAGATACTAAAGTTTCTTGCCAATCATCATTGTTGTGAATATTGGCAAGCTGCTTTAGTTTTTGTACACATTCTTTAGCCTTATCATTTTGGTAAGCATCATTTTTAGAAAGCCATAGAGATGAGTCATATAAAAAATCATAAGTCATCATGGTATGTTTTAAGCCATAAGCATGGCTGGCTAATAATGCTAATAATTGTTTTTTAGAATCATCTGCAGAAAATGTTTTTGCAAAATGGCAATCGATGCTTTGGAAAAAACCTGATTCTTTAGCGTATTGTAATAAATCACTCATGATCAGCTCCCATCAATTGATCCAATTCTTCGATTTGTTGCTCGGTTGGTTTTCTAAAGTAGACACCATCGCTACCATTATCGGTCATTCCACGAACAAATAGATAAAAAATGCCACCAAAATGTTCATCATAGTTATAGTTTGGCATGCGGAATTTTAAATAACGTGTTAATGCAACCGAGTAAATGAGATATTGCACATCGTAATAATTATCGAGCATTGCTTGATGTAAATGAGCATCATCATAATCTTTGGCGTGATTGCCGAGATGATTGGTTTTATAGTCTGCGATATAGAATTTACCATTGTGCATGAAGATAAGATCGATAAAGCCTTTCATCATGCCTTCCAAAGTATAAAAATCTAATTGAGGCGATTGTTTTGCTTCTCTATATTCTTGTAAATACTGATTGAAAATAGCCGAAGTCACAGGTTTTTTAACAGGAAATAGGAATTCTAATTCATGCAGTGCGTTGATTTGCAATGCATCAGCAAAGTTTAAATCAGGTAATAGCTCATTTTTGAAGATCGTAGATAACCAATGATGGATAACATCGACCCATATTTCTAGGTTTTTATTGACTTCTTCAGAGAATGAAACACGACTCATTAAATTGGTTAAGTAGACTTTATCTAATAGATCTTCAGGTTTATGCTTTTCAAATAAATCATGAATAAAGGTTCCTACGTGAGAGCCTCTAGGGAAAGTAAAGATAGAAGGTTTTAGCTCTTCTGTATCAATCGATTCAATCTCTGTGTTATCGGTTTCATCAGGATTTTCTGTTGCAAAGTAAGAGTGAGGCGCATTTTTAGTCAATTGTGTAAAGCTAGAGATATTCCATGAGCGATTGATTTTGCCCGTAAACTCAGCTGCGCGTAAATTTTCTAAATGATTGTTCGGTGGTTTATACGCAATATCTTTTTGTTCCTCCATCGGTAAAACTTGGATGTGTTGAAATTTCTGTAATCTATTAAAGGTGAAAGCTTCATCAGGTTCAGTATTAAATAAGGAAGAAAAGACTGTTTGATCATTCACATTGGTTTTATTATTTAAGAAGTTCTCAGAGATCATAAATTCGCAATAATATTTTGCGCGAGTCATTGCAACATAGAATAAGCGCATATTTTCTGCATGTTCATCTTTTAAAGTTATCTCGCTGGACTCTTTATTCTCACTATAATCTATTGTTTTTGTATTATTGCCTGCATCTACAATATAAGGAGGCGTTGGTTTCTTTGCCTCGATCAGCGATGGAATAAAAGTAATTGGGAATTCTAAGCCTTTAGAGCCATGAATTGTCATAATTGTAATGACATTCATTTCGCTTTCTAAACGTAAGCTATTACTAGCACCACCTAATTCATCTTCAGGTTCATTTGCATCTGCAATTTGTTCTGTTAACCATTCGAGCAATGCTTCTTTAGTAGGAGAAAGCAAGCTTTGAGTTTGTAACAGTTCGCAGAGATGACGAAGATCTGTCATGATGCGATCGAAATTTTCATTGTTTCTAAAACGATGAATTCGATCATGTCGATGCAAAAACTGATCCATCATTGGAATAATGCCAAGCTTATCCCAATCTTTTAGGCATTGCTCGCGCTCTATTAAGAAGTTGGTATACAGTTCATGGTTAGAGATGGATTCATCATCAGATAATAGGCTGTGCAATTCTTCTAGTGATAATTGATAAAGTGGGGAAGCGAAAGACTGCTTCATTAGTTCTTGATTACGATGATCCAGAAGGCTACTTAAGAATAATAAGATTAATCGAGCAGCACGACTTTGGAATACTTTGGATTTATCCGATAAATAAACAGCGGGTAAATGAGCATCGCGTAAAGCAGTTAATATAATGCTGGCATCACCTTTACCACGGACAAGAATAGTAATGTCTTGGTTTTGAATATCGTGTGCTTCGCCATTCTTAATGATTTTTCCAGAGCTTAATAGCTGCTGAATACGTTTGGCGATATAGCTAGCCGATTGGGCGATGAATTTAGTTTTATTATTAGCCTCAGCTAAAAAAGCGATGCCAATGCCTTTTTGTTTATCTTGATCGATCATTAAATAATTATGATTCGATGATTTTGGTGTATCGACAGGCTGAAAGGAGATTCCTTCTGTTAAGAAAGCGTTTGTATTATAAGAGAATAGTTCATTGATGCCTTCAACAACAGCTGTGCTTGATCTATAGTTGGTAGATAATGAATATTCGAGGTTAGCAGATTGTTTGGCTTTTAAGTAAGTCGAAATATCTGCACCGCGAAATTTATAAATTGATTGTTTCGGATCACCAATCATTAATAAGCTTCTATCATCAGTTTGCCCAAACAGCTGAGAAAATATTTGGTATTGCACATCGTCAGTATCTTGGAATTCATCGATCATCGCTATTTTGTATCGATCACGAATATGCTCAAGTTGTTCAGGTGTCGCTTTTTGAATTAATTTATGAGTTTCTGCAATTAAATCATCAAAAAATAAAATGCCGTCTTCGTTTTTGAGTTTATTAAAAATGATATTGAATTGCTGAGCGGCGAAAGCCCATAATATCGCTTGGGATTTTTGTGTATCTAAAGTGCCATCTTCACCTTGGGAATTTAAAACTGCTTGTTCAAGCTCATCTATAGAATTAGGTGCACTTAAATGTTGGGCGATTGATAAGAATTTTCCAATCTCACTTTGAATGTTGGTTGGATCCTTATATATAGGATAAGCGATCGCAGCTAATTGACTCGAAAAATAGTAACAGATTTCACGCCAGAACTGTTTAGCTGTTTTAGTCATTAACGTTTGATTAGATGTTTCAAGCTTGGCATCAAATGGCAGTTGTGACTCTAGAGGATTTTGACTTAAAAATCTTTGGCAGAAACTATGGATCGTAAAGATGTTCGCGTCACTCATAGAACGTTCCGCTTCGTTTAATATCGCTCTTACATTGTTAACCTGATCTTTTGGAACAGATGTTAATATCTCTAATATAAAAGTGTCTTCTGTTGGAATACCTTTGAAAGCTTGTTGAACTTCCATAATTCGATCATAAATTCTTGTGCGCAACTCTGCTGTCGCGGCTTTTGTGAACGTTACGATTAATATTTCATCTAATTTCAAAGGAGTATTGTTTTCAATGCCTAATAGATAGCGAATAACTAAGGATGTGATAGTATACGTTTTGCCTGTACCAGCAGATGCTTCGATAAGTACAGTTTGATTTAAAGGCGAAGAAATGGGATCAATAATGGATTTAGTCATTTGAAATATATTAAGTTTTAAGTGATTATGGGGTAGAGGTATTATTTAGGTGGCATCTATATTAGATATTAGTTTATAATCATGTGATCAAATACACATTAAGTGTATTACATTATTAAACGAATTGTAATAATGAGAAAAAATCAAAAATAAAAGGTCAGGACAAATCATGAAATTCGTTACAGTAAATATTTTGGGTACAGTAGACCGTGATACGGGGCGTGAGATTATTGTTGGCGCTGCACATCGTAGTCAATATTCATTTGTAGCTGTAGAGCACATAACATTAATCAATGTAAAAGATAAGAAAGCTTATTTAACATTATCTACTGGCAAAGTATTAATATGTACATTAGGTGTTTTGGCTTTGTTGAAAGATCATATTGATTAAAACCAGTTAATAAGAAAAAGCCTATTTGCATTTTGCAAATAGGCTTTTTTGTTTTTAGGCATTTACAAATGAGTTTTATTTAAGATGATTTATGTATTTTTGAAGTATTTTCATCTTTTCTTAGGTTTCTTTAGATTTTTCCTTCAATTATTTTGTTTGTTTTGATGGGGATTCAAGTCTTTTTGGGTGTTATTCCAAAATAACAGTGGTTATTTCGATATTTTTCGAAAAAAGTTGTTTTATTTTTATGTTTATATCTATTTGTTTTTGTTTGATTTTGTTGTGTTTGATTCGTTGCTTTTGTTGATTGATCAAAACTTGCTCAGTAATTTTGTTGACAGGTTGAGATTCTGGTCTATAATGAGCACCTCTTCTGAACGAGGCGCTGCTGAAAAGCGGT